>CADBSX010000079.1 GCA_902797515.1 uncultured Eubacteriales bacterium
ATTTATCTTTCTTTGGTCAACTGTTCCCAAGTAAGAGGTCCGACTATGCCGTCGGCGGATAAGCCGTTCTTTTCCTGAAACGATTTTACGCCGCGCTCCGTCGCCTCGCCGAATATTCCGTCGATCTCGCCGACGGGAATAAGAAAACTCTCTAACTTTTTCTGCAAATATTCCACGTACGCTCCGCGACTTCCCCGCCTTAAAACAGGTCTCGGCGGAAGTACGAGCAACGTTCGCCAAGTATTCCTGCCGACTACTCCGTCGGCGGACAGTCCGTTTTTGTTCTGAAAATCCGCGACCGCCTTTTCCGTTTCCGCGCCGAAAGTTCCGTCAACTCCTATCCGATAACCGTATCCCGATAATAAATATTGAAGAAGAACGACGCTTTCGCCTCTGTTTCCCCTCTTTAAAAGCGGAAAATTTTCAAGCGAACGAGGAATAAACGGTACGCCGAGGTAGTTGCATACGCCTCTCGCCGTCTCTTCTCCTATTTCGGTCTGAAAATCGGGATCGAGCATAAGTTGCGCCTCTCTTAAATTAGTCATAAATCCCGCCTCGATAAGAGCGGAAACGCAATTCACGCTTTCAAGAACGCCGACGTCGGATAAAGTATAAACGCCTCTGCCCCTTTGAGCCGTTCCTCTCGTCAACGCCTCGTAAAGTTCTTCCGCGAGTTGTCTGCTGGAAGTCGGTCTGACGTTCTGCGGGGAGTAGTAAGTCGTTATCCCGCTCGCGGAATTGAAACTCGTCCCCGCACCGAACGCGTTATACGCGAAAGTTACGAGAAGAGTAAGGTTTTGTCTGTTGATCCGCGATACTCGGAGAGAAATCGGCGCGTCCTGAAGTTCCGGCTTTACGTCGTAAACTCTGAAACCGTTGCGAAGGCACGCCTCTATAAATTTTATTTTAGCCGCCCTGTTGATCTCGTTTTCGTATATCTGTCTGTTAAGCCCGGGCATAACGGGCGTTCTCTTGCCGAGAGTAGGCGGATTAACTCCGTGTTCGTCGTTCGCGCCTATGTAATAAACGTTATTTGCCAAAATCTTTCTCCTTTTCGTTTTATATTATGATAAAAGGATAAAATTTGTCAACCGCTCTTTTATAAATATATCGTTTGCCCGACGTATAATTCGTCTATCTTGTTTTTAGACGTTATTTCGAGCATTCTGTTCTTGTCGCCGCCCGCGAGAGAAAAAATATCGTCTTTCGGCATTACGACGTGTTTTTTGCCGTGGATTTTCGTAACGACGATATACTGCCCCGCGGTCGGTTCTTCCGTCAGGCAGTTTTCGGAAATTACGGCGGTTATCGTCGTGTGGAATTTTTCCGCGACGTCCGAAAGGCTTTCGCCCTCTTCGACCTTATATATAAAACTTTCCCTGAAATCGCTCGGACTTTTTAAAATCGTATTCATAGTTTTATTATATTAAAAATAAACATTTAATATAACGGTTTTTTCCGTGATTTTTAAAAGCGAAGGTGATATTATTAAAAAACTATTCAAAACAGTCGTTATCGTTACGGTTTTTTCCTTTGCGGAAAGAGCCTTGGGCTTTATTTACAGAATTTATCTGTCGCGCGCGCTCGGCGCGGAAGGACTCGGCGTCTATCAGATCGCGCTTTCCGTGCTCGGACTATTTATGACCATGTGCGCGTCGGGAATACCGATAACCGTATCGAGAACAATGATAAAAAACAGGGCGAAAAACAACGGGGATAAAAACGGTTCGGTTATATCTTCGGGCATAATTTTATCCCTTTTCGTTAGCGTTCCGCTGACCGTGCTCGTCCTTACCGACTGTCCTCTTCTCGGCTTTCTTTTTTCAGACAAAAGATGCGGTGCGCTTCTGTCCGTAATGATCCCCGGACTGATATTCACGTCCGTTTACGCGGTAATTCGCGGAGTTTTTTGGGGCAATTCCGATTTTCTGACTTACAGCGTTATCGAACTTATGGAAGAGGCGGTTATGATGATCGCGGGAATAATCCTTATAAGCGGCGCGGTCGGAAGTATCGACAACGTGTCGAAAGCGGGGCTCGCGGTGCTTATTTCCTATCTCTTCTCTTTCGGCGTCGCCGCGGCGGTTTTCTTTATAAAGGGCGGAAAACTCGGAAAGCCGAAAAAAGAGTTGAAACCGCTTTTTTCGTCGTCCGCGCCTATCACCGCCATGCGGACGGGAACGTCGCTTATAAATACTCTTATCGCAGTGATAATGCCCGCGAGATTGATTTATTTCGGCATGTCGTCCTCGGAAGCGGTATCGGAATTCGGAAAAGTTATCGGTATGGCTATGCCGCTTATAACTATGCCGTCAACGCTTATAGGTTCGCTCGCGCTCGTACTCGTTCCCGAACTGTCGTCGAACTATTATTCGGGAAAATTCATAACGCTCAAAAACAATATCGAAAAGGCGATAAAGATTTCCTGTTTCATTTCCTGTATGATAATTCCCGTCTTTCTCGTCTGCGGCGAAGAAATAGGCGAATTTATATACAGTGACGGCGAAGTAGGAACTTTTATAATAAAATCGGCGATAACGATGCTGCCGCTTTGTCTGTCGATAATAACATCGAGTATGCTTAATTCGCTTAACAAAGAAAAAAGAACGCTCCTGAACTTTTCGTTCGGAGCGGTCGCCCTGCTTATCTGCATATATATTCTGCCCGCGTTTATAGGCATAAATTCGCTTATTCTCGGCACTTTTCTCAATTATCTGATATCGGGAATACTGAATTTAAGTTTACTCGACAAAATAACCGTGGAAAAGCCCGCCTATAAAACGTATCTCTTAAAATCGGCGGCGTTTATACTGCCGTCTTTTTCCGTAGGCTTTTTCGTCAGAAATATCTTAAAGCGGTTTATAGGCGCTTTCCCCGCCACGGCGATAGCGATACCGATCGTACTCCTTTTTCAGGCGGGATCGTTCTACGTGTTCGGTATGACCGATTTCAAACCGAATAAAATTCAGAAAAACCGCCTCAAAGGTCTGACTTCAGCGAAAAGAGGCACGGCTATGAATAATAAAGCGTAATTTACGAGACTGTTCCACAGTTGCCCCATAAAAAGAAGTCTTATTATCGCGTAGCCGATATAGGTCACGTTTCCGCCGAATTTCTCGTTGAAATAGCCTATGCTTTTCTTTGAAAAACCTATGTTCGTATAATATACGTAAAAGCCCGTAGTGTTTATTCCGACGGAACAGACGATAAGCGTCAGAACGCAAATTATAGCGAGTTTAACAAACGTCGCCGCCCTGCCTTTCGGTCCGTTATTCATTATTACGCCACCTAAAAACGCCATCATTGCCGTGGATATACCTATCCACGGCATATATATTCCCCCCGGATTAACGAGCCAGCCGAGCAGATCGCCGAGAAAACAGACCGCGAAACCGAGCCCCCCGCCGAGGAATACACCGCACAGTACCGAGGCGAATATCGTCAGCGAAAACTGAATATCCATAAGTTTTATTTCGAGCCACATATTGCAGATCACGACGAGCGCGGTCAGAACTGCGGTATAAGCGATTTTTTTGGAAACGTTCGCCTCTTTAAGAACTTCGGAAAATAAGATATTGACCTTTTTAGACATAAAAAACCTCCTACGTAAAGCAGAAGATCCAAATTAAAAACCGAAAAATTCAATTTTCGCATCGGATGCGCCGAAAAACCGCAAGACGGCGATTAAAGATTTCGCCCTTCTTTTCGTCCGTATTCAACATCCCGTTATACGGCACTTAACGCTTTTCGTACTACTTTGCCTCTATATGATACATCAACGCTTTTTATAAGTCAAACGTTTCGGAATAAAAAGAAAAAATTTTTTCATACTCTATTTATGATTATAATTTTTATCCGTTCCGCCGTCACCTTTATAGCACTTCTTATCGTTATGCGGCTTATGGGAAAACGGCAGATAGGCGAAATGCAACCTTTCGAACTCGTAATCACTCTTCTTATCGCGGAACTCGCCTGCATACCGATGTCGGATATATCGATACCGCTCGTTTACGGGATTTCCGCGGTTTTAGCGGTTTTTATTCTTCATCAGATATTCTCTCTCGCCGAACAATCCGGCAGATTTACAAAACGGATAATAAGCGGTAAACCGTCGATCGTTCTCAATAAAGACGGCGTCGATTTCAAAGAGTTAAGAAAAAACAATCTCGACGTAGAGGACCTTATAGAATCGATGCGCGCGAGCGGATATTTTTCTCTCGACGACCTCGACTACGCTATATTCGAATCCAACGGCAAACTGTCGGCAAAGGAAAAAGAGGACTTTACCGAAAGAAAACCGTCGCTGCCCGTTCTTATAGTCGCGGAAGGGAAACTGATACACGACAACGTGAACAAAAACGGTCTTACAAGTGAAAAACTTTCCGAAATAATGAAGAAAAACGGCGCGAAAACCGTAAGAGAAATAGAGGTTATGACTTTGGACGAAAACGGTAAGGTGTATTTGCAAAAGAAAAACGAAAAATATAAGACTTTCAATATAAAAGGTGAAACAAATGAATAAAACGATACTGTCGGTTATAATAGCAGCGATGATCTTTTTTGGCGGCGCGATCGCGGAACAAATCATCCTGTCCGACGCGTTCGGAAAACTCGGAACAGAACTCAACGCCGCGTATGTCCGTTTAAAGGAAGAAACCGCGACGGCGGAAGAAATGGAAAAACTTCAAAACTGCTGGATAGAACAGAAAAAAAGACTGCACTCTTTCATTTCTCACAACGATATAAAGGAATTCGATTTATGGATATCCGAAGCGCTCGCTTACGTCAAACTCGGAAACTATGAAGAGGCGACGGAAAAAATCGAAGTGACGATAGAACTTACCGAACAAGTTCCGAAAGGCTATAAAATTTTCCCCGAAAACATTTTCTGACGAAAAAACGGGCAAGAAAAAGTACGGACTTCTCTCGTTGTCATCCTGTCAATATTCACCACAGGCGAATATTGACAGGATGACAACGCTTTTCAAACGGACATTGACGAAATAACAGTATAACAAAGCCGACGGGCGAAATTTTCTCCCGTCGGCTTTTAGAATAACCGTTATAACATGACAAAAAACTTTTTCATAAACGAAGGCATTTCCTTC
>CADBSX010000080.1 GCA_902797515.1 uncultured Eubacteriales bacterium
ATTTGGTGGAGATAGTCGGGGTCGAACCGGCGACCTCTTGAATGCCATTCAAGCGCTCTACCAACTGAGCTATACCCCCGTTGACCGTCTTATTATACCATATCGGAAAATTTTAGGCAATCGTTTTTAACAGGTTTATTCGCTCTTTTTATTCTTTTTCTTCCCGTCAGAACAACTCGAATGTAAATATTCCGCTTTCCCCCTCGCCGTATCCTTCGTTTACCGTGAGCGAAACTTCGTCCGTAGTTTTTCCAACCGGTATTATTACGTTCCTCTTCTTGTTCTCTTTTTCTTCAACCGCAAAAACCTCTTTTCCGCCAAGTTTAACAGATATTCTATACGACTTCACCAGAGTTTTCGGCATATGCATAAGCGGCGACGTGTCAAGAATATTACAACGCATACCGTGCGTCTTTTCGCACGCGTCCATATCGAAAGTGTCCCTTCTTATATCGCTGTCAAACACTATTTTTATAAATTCTATTCTCTTTTCTCCGTCGAGTTTATACCTTATAACGCCGCCGTTTCCGACCTTTACCGAATTGTCTTCCCCGCCGAAATTTCTGTCTTTGCCGTTTCTCAAAACGTCCGCGCGCTTTCCGTTTACCGTAAGTTCCGCCTCTTTTCCTATTTTGCCCGTCTTGCGGCTGTAATTCGGTATATAGCAGTCTAAAACGGAAAGTATTTGTCTGACTTCTTCTATGCGGTTTAAAACTCCCCTCGGTGATAAGCCGTATTTATTCGCGATATGCGCCGCAGCGCCGACCGCCTGACCTATACAGGAACAAGTTCCCATCACTCTCGCGGAACTCATCGCCATATGCGTCATACTGACGTTTCTTCCCGCAAAAAACAGATTATCGACGTTCGCGGAATAAAGGCAACGGTAAGGTATTCCGTAAGGTTTCGGCACGGGCGTGACGTAATTGCTCTCTTTTCCGTCGAAACCGTCGGGATTATGGTCGTCGAGCGGCCAGCCGCCGTAAGCCACGGCGTCGTAAAAATCACCGCCCGAAAGGATATCGTTAGCCGTTAAAACGTAGTCGCCTTTAAGCCTTCGAGACTCTCTCTTCGCGGGCAGAAAACCGAGAAATTCGAGTTCGTAAAAGTCCGCGTCGAACTCGCCTGAATTTTTGACGGTGTTCCACACTCCGAGACAAAGCGCGATAAGCCTTTCGTTGAGCGTTTCGGCGTTCGCGATCACGTCGTCGTTCCCGCCGAGTTCGATATACCAGAAATTTTCGTAAGAGGACTTTAAATTCAGTCCTTTGCTTTTGAGTTTTTCGACCGGAACTTTTTCAGCCCACTCGGGCGCGCGGAAAGGAACTTTTTTATCCGTTTTCCGCGCCTGTATGAGAACGCTGTTCCCCATCGTCTTGCCGTCGGGAAGGTCGTGAGATCTCATAGGCTCGCCGTACTCTTTCTTCCCCTCTCTGCCACGCATGAATTCCGCGCCGCATAAAGGCGCGGTAATGCTGTCGCCCGAACAGTCGGCGAAGTATTTCGCGGAAATCTTTATTTTGGTCTGCGTGGTCATCTGATACGCAGTCACGCTCTTTATTTTTCCGTCCGACGTTTCCGCGTCGTAAACCGTACAGTTGAGAAGGGGCGTTATTCGTTTTTCCTCTTTTACTTTGCCGTATAAAAGGGCGTTCCATAGATTATAATTCTTCGTTGGATTGTAAAAATAGTTTTCAAGCGTCAACTCTTCCACTATTCCCGCCTCTTTATAAGTATATCCGTCGGCGCCGCATATCCACATTCTCACTTCGCCCGACGCGTTGCCGCCGAAAACGGGCCTTTCCTGAACGATAACGGTATTTAATCCGAGCCTTGCCGCGGTGATAGCCGCGCTTATCCCCGCCATTCCTCCGCCTATCACGCAGAAATCCGTATCAATCTCTCTATAAGAAAGCATAATTCACCTCTTTTCTAAATTATACCATAATAATTTAAATATTTCCTTTGAAATATTGTAAAGAAACTTTAAAATCCTGCTTTTATTTGACTTTACGTTTTTTATATGCTATCATTTTCGTATGAATGCCGAACAAGAGAAAATTACGGAACAGATAAAAGACTACGCGGAATACCTCGTAAAAGAAAAAAAACTCGCGGTTTGTCTTTGCGGTTTTTACGGGACTATGCAATCGCTGCTTATCGAAAAACTGTCGCCTTATATGTTTCATCCGAACGCATATTGCAATAAAGTCAAATCGTCCGATTTCAGATACTGCATATTTCAGCAACGACTCGTAAAGAAAAGGGCGGAAAAAGATCCTTCGCCTTTTTTCGGAACGTGTTTCGCGGGCGTTCGTGAATACGTTTTTCCCGTTTGCGAAAATGGAAAATATTACGGATTTCTGGCGATAAGCAACTACGGTTCGGAAGAAAGGAAAACCGCCGAAAAATTCAACGCGGCGGAATACGTAGAACTCTACGGGAAATCTCTGTCTTTTAAAATACCGCCTTTCCCTGAAATAAAGACGGTTATAAATCCGCTCGTGAATTCCCTACGACTACTCGCCTTATACTCGCAAAGCGACGAAACGGAAAACGCGGACGGCGTATATCTGAAAATACTTTCTTATCTGACGGAAAACGCGACTTCCCGCTTAACGCTCGGAAAAATAGCGTCCGACCTGCATTACAGCGCGTCTTACGTTTCTCACGTGTTCAAAAAATACAAAAAAAAGTCCGTAATGGCGTTCGTCAACGGACTTAAAACCGAAAAAGCGAAAGACCTCCTCGAAAATACCGACTTTACCGTTACCGAAATAGGTTTTATAGTCGGTTTCGACGATTCCGATTATTTCGCGACCGCTTTCCGAAAAATTGCTGGCGTTTCGCCGAGAGAATACAGAAACGCCGCGAAAAAACGCATTTTGCGGCAAGTTTGACCGCTATGATATTTTAAGGCTCGTTTTTATATCCCTTGCGACCGCGACGGCGGTCTTTAAAAACACTCTGTCGGACGAGGCGAGCAGGCTCGCGACTTCCTTTCCGTTTACCGACCTCGTAGAGCAAGTCAGATTTACGGCGAATTTTCCGCCGTTTTTTATTCCTTCCGCCTTTACCGGAAGTTCGCCGCGCTCCGTCGATCCCGTCGCGACGAAATTGCGGACGCCCGCTTTTACGAGCGTTCCGACCGTCTTTTCTATTTCCGAAGAAGTAAGTCCGCCGCAATCGAGAACGGCGTAAACGGACGCCTTTTTACTCGCCTTTTTAAGTTTTTTGAATTCCTTTTTCAATGCGTCGTAGTTTCCCTTTTTTATCTGCGACTTCCCGCAAGGCACGAACACCTCTTCCGCGCCCGCTCTTACCGCCTTTTTCGCCGCGTAAGTCTTTACGCCGAAAGATTCCTCGCCGTAAGGAAAAGTCACCGCGGCGGCGACTTTTACGCCCTTATCTTTGAGTTTTTCTTTCGCGCGGACTATCCACTGCGGCGTTACGACCACCGAGCCGAAACCGTAAGTTATCGCCCCGTCTATCGACGAGCGGAATTCGTCCTCGCCGCAAACGCCCGTAAGGTCGTAATCGAATTTTTTGAAGAGTTTAGCCGCCTTAAACGCTTTGAACTCTTTGTTCATTTCCTCTTCGCTCTGCCCGAACACCGCCGCGCCGCTTATTATCTCTTCGCGAGCCTTGTCGGCGTTTTCGTCCGGATCTTTCGGGAAAGGCGTCGGAGTGAAAGGCTGCATCGGATCCACGGGCGGCACGCCCGTGTTCGGATTTAACGGATTTATGGGATTGAGCGGATCCGCAGGATTAGGGAAAATTCCCTGCGGCGCCGCCGTTTGCCGGTCTTGTAAAACTTCTTTTTTCAATACAGATTGATTTTCCATACGCTTATTATGCCCGGATACGGATTTTTTAACGCGCGAATAAGTAAAAGAAAAAACGTTTTCGACGACTTTCCCCCCGATTTCCCGATTTTTCCCGTTTTTCGCGGAAAATAAAACGGTATAATATTTCCGAGGTTGAAGGTTATGCCTGAAGGATTGAAGATTTTATTGACGGTTTTGTTCGTCAGCGGTTTTTCGCTCGGAATATCGCTTGCGGTAATGATAATCAAAGAAAAGGTTTTCGCGGGGAAAAAAGAAATTCCGCCGCCCGCCGAACCGATAAAGGAAGATCCGAAAATTCTTTACATTACCGAGGCTCCGCCGAAAAAGAGGAAAAGACGAAAGCCGAGAAAACGCCCTGAACCGGCGCTTAAAGGCATTATTTTAAGACCGGAAGAATTTAAAAAAATTCAACTCGAAAAAAATTCCGATTAAAAAAGAGGTCTTCGACTTTACGCCGAGACCTCTTTTCGTTTTACGACTTTTCAAAGAATTTCGCCGAGGATCTTTTTGAGCGTTTCGGCGGATTTCTTTATATCTTCCGATTCCTTATAATTGAGATCTATCGGAACAAGCGTTTCCACGCCGTCTTTCCCGACTATCGCCGGCATGCTCAAACAGACGTCGTCAAGCCCGTATCTGCCGCGCTGCATACTCGAAACGGGAAGTATCGACTTCTCGTCTCTTATTATCGCCTCGCATATTCTCTTAACCGACATCGCGATGCCGTAATAAGTCGCCTTTTTCTTCTCGATTATCTCGTAAGCGCTGTTCTTCACGTCCGACGCTATCCTTTCCATCGCCTCGTCCGGACGGTTATGCCCGCGCATACTGCAAAAATCGACGAGAGGAACTCCGGAAACGTTCACGCTGCTCCACGCCGCTATTTCGCTGTCGCCGTGTTCGCCTATGATAAAAGCGTGAACGGAACGACTGTCAACGCCGAGATGCTCGCCGAGAAGATATTTCAGCCGCGCCGTGTCGAGGACCGTTCCCGATCCGAACACTCTGTTTTCGGAAAAACCGCTCAACTTCAACGCGACGTAAGTAAGGATATCGACGGGGTTAGCGACTATAAGAAGAATTCCCCTGCAATTCCGCGAAGATATTTCCGGAATAATGCTTTTGAAGATGCCGACGTTCTTTTTTACGAGGTCGAGCCTCGTTTCGCCCTGTTTCTGGTTCGCGCCCGCCGTTATTATTATCACCGCCGCGTCAACGATATCGTCGTAAGTTCCCGCGTAAATCTGCATAGGTTTCGCGAAAGGCAATCCGTGACTTATATCGAGCGCCTCGCCTTCCGCTCTGTTTACGTCGGAATCTATAAGTACGAGTTCGGAAAAAAGTCCGCTCTGCATAAGAGCGAACGCCGACGCCGCGCCGACGAATCCGCAACCTATTATCGCCGCTTTTCTTAAATTAACGTTATTCATAGGATCGAAACACCTTTATATATAGTTTCCGAAATTTTACGCGAAAAATACTTTATACGCCAAAAAGACGATAAGCGCGGCGTGCAAAACAAGTCCGAGAATATTCACGATCTGAAAATACCAATGTTTGGTCTTATGCCTGAACATAAGCATCGCCGCATATCCGCCGAACGCGCCTCCGAAAAACGACATTCCGAGAAGGACTTTTTCGGGAGTTCTCCACGCCTGTTTTTTCGCTTTCGATTTGTCCGCGCCGTAAGCGACGAACGTTATAAAACTTAAAACGACGAGATATATTATATAACCGTAAAAAAAGAACTTTAACATACGTTATTTCTTCTTCGCGGGCGTTTTAGCCGTCTTTTTGTCGTCTTTCTTCGCGGGAGCGGGCTTTTTGACTTCTTTCTTCGCCTCTTTTTTAGCGGGAACGGGCTTTTTGTCGTCCTTTTTCGCCGCCGCTTTTTTGTCGTCTTTTTTAGCGGGCGATTTTTCTTCGGCTTTGGTATAATCCTGTTTGCGGATCTTGCCGTCCACCTTATGTATCACGAAATTCCCTTCCTGATTTCCCGCGACGCTCTTCGCGTAGGCTATAGCCTCTTTCTGCGTATCGAAAAGTTTTAACGCTTTCCCCGCCTTTTCTCCCTTTACCTGCCATTTGCCGTCTTCGTTCAACGAAATGTGATACTTCTGACCGATCGCCATAAATTTTCTCCTTTGTATTTTCTGATATAATTATATAATATTTTCTTCCAAAAATCAAAAATAATAACAAAGTTTATTTAAAAATTTGACTATAATATCAAAATGTGTTAATATTTTATAGTAATTTTAAAAATTTGCGGACGTGGCGGAACAGGAAGACGCGATGGATTTAGGATCCATTGAGAAATCGTGCAGGTTCAACCCCTGTCGTCCGCACCATATAGAAACAACTGTGTTGATACAAGGAATTATCCTTAAATCAACACTTTTTTATTTTTTAGACATCTTTTATTTTGTATTTTTCTTTTAATAAAAATGATAGTATTAATAGTTGACAATATTTATATTTTTTAGTATAATAAGAAATGTAAGAATAATCTAACATATTTGGAGAAAGCTATGTCAAGAACTATATCTCAAGTTGCTGTTGCAGAATACTCAACTAAATTAATTGATAAAGAATTATTACAAAAGAAATTAATAGAATACAGAAGATTATTAGAAGAAAAATAATATGGAGGATTAAACATGAAAGATATAAAAGAAGACAGATTTATAGTAAGCGTAAAAGTTGGACCTAAAGGTCAAATTACAGTACCTGCAGAAGCAAGAAAAATGTTTGATATTAAAGAAGGTGATACTCTAATGATTATGGGAGATAAATCAAGAGGCCTTGCAATAATAAAAGATGATGCTTTTTATAAACTTATGGAGATGATGCCTAATGGAGATAATAAAGATAAATAATTTAAGAAAAGGATATAAAGATGTTATTGCAGTAGATAATCTAAATTTAGAAATACATCAAGGAGAATTATTTTCCCTTCTTGGTGTTAATGGAGCTGGTAAGACAACAACTATAAAAATGTTATCAGGTTTAACAAAACCAACAAGTGGTGATGCTTTTATATATGATTATTCAATAAATAAAGATATAGATAAAATAAAAGAATTAATTGATATATCTATGCAAGAAACAGCTATAGCAAGAAAATTAACAGTTGAAGAAAATATTGTTTTTTATGCTAAACTTTCAGGTCAAACAAAAGAAGAAGTGGAACAAACTAAAGAATATGTTTATAGGTGTTTTAATCTTGATAAAGTAAAAAACAAAACAGCATCAAAACTTTCTGGTGGTTGGCAAAGGAAATTATCAATAGCTTTAGCACTTGTTAAAAAACCTAAAATATTATTTTTAGATGAACCAACACTTGGTCTTGATGTTATATCAAGACGGGAACTTTGGCACACTATAAGAGAATTAAAAACTAAAATGACAATAATTTTAACTACTCATTATATGGAAGAAGCTGAAGCTTTATCTGATAGAGTTGGAATTATGAAAGATGGGAAATTAATGTTTGTAGGAACAATTGATGAATTATATAAAAAGACTAATAAAGATAATGTTGAAGATGCATTTATAGAAATAGTATCAGGAGGTGATTTAAATGAAGAAATCACTTTCTAGAATATTTATCTTAACTAAGAGAAATTTATTAGAAATAATTAGAGATCCTCTATCTTTAGTATTTACTTTAGCTTTACCCCTTTTCATGGAAATATTATTCTATTTAATATTTCATAATTTAACTGATCAATTTCAAATGAAATATTTAGCACCAGGGATTGTTGTCTTTTCACAAGCTTTTTTAACATTATTTACTGGGATTTTGATATCAACTGATAGAAATACTTCATTTTTAACAAGATTATATGTGTCTAATACAAAATCTTATGAATTTATTTTTGCATATGCATTATCTGTTTTACCAATAACAATTATCCAATCAATTTTATTCTTTTTAGTAGGTGGAATCTTTGATACATCTATATTTGGCTTAAATATGATATTAGCCATATTATTAAGTATTATCACATCATTATTCTTTATTGGAATGGGAATATTGTTTGGCTCTATTTGTAATGAAAAATCAATTGGAGGTGTATCATCAATTGTAATTGTAGGGCAATCAGTTTTATCGGGAATGTGGTTTCCTCTTGAGGGTTTAAGTGAAGGAATTATTACATTCATGAAAATATTACCTTTTAAGAATTCAACAATGCTTATTCAAAATATGATTTTAGGTATTAATAATTCTTTTAATGATTTTATATTACCTTTATTAATTGTGTTAATTTATACTGTTATAGCATTTGTAGCCGCAATATTATTATTCAAACATAAAATGAAAGAAAAATAGTATTTCAAATATTTAAATAGAGTTTATTTACAAATATTCGATTAGCAGTCATCAGAAATGTTGTTTTTTTCTTTACATGAAAGGGTGTTTCACTTTTCAGAGAGGGTTTCATTTGTATTGATATATGTGTCCTTATACAGCAAAGAGCGTGTTTCGGCAAACCGAAACACGCTCTTTGCAACTAAATCCGTCCTGTCGGACGGGATAAAAAAGGCTTGCGCAAACGTATTGCGCAAGCCTTTTTAAAATTTGTTTCAGTCTTTCTTCTGCGTTTCCTTCGGCGCGGGACCTTCCGGTTTCGCTATGCCTTCTTCCGCCATTACCGCGTCGATTATCTTCTTGCCTCTTCTGTAAGAAAGGTCGCTCTTTATTTTGAGAAGAGCGGGAACTTTCTCGTATTTCTTCGATTCCGCGGTTTCTACAGGAATAGGCGAATCCGCGTATTTCGCAGGATCTATCGCCGAATAAAGCCTTACGTGTTTGCCTACGATAGTGATGAACGCGAGTTTCTTCCTCTTATAATAGAACGAATCGCCGTTGAAAGACACGCGGTTTCTCAATCCGTAATATTTGATATAATCTCTCAAATCGTAATACTTATGGCGAAGATCGTATTCGCTGTTTTTAAGTCTCGTTTCAAAAGACGCTCTCTTTCTTCTTTCCGCGTTGAGTTTGCCGAAAACGTCGTTTTCCGCCGTCGGCTCTTCCGCGGGCTCGGTTTCCTGCGCGGTCGCCGCTATATCTTCGTTTTCTTCGGGCTCTTCTTCGACCGCCTCTTCTTCCGCAGGTTCTTCGTCCGTGGCGGTTTCTTCAACGGTTTCTTCAACCTTTTCTTCAACGGGCTCTTCCGCAGGCTGTTCAGTCGCGGACTGTTCGGTCGCGGGCTGTTCGGTCGCGGACTGTTCAGTCGTGGACTGTTCGGTCGCTTTCTCGCAGCAACGCTCTTCATTTGCGCACGGCTTATCTTCTTCTTTTTCGCCCGTCACGAGTTGGTTGACGAAGCCGAAACCTTCCTGCACCAACGCTTTTATCGGGATATAGAGGATAACGATCGCAAGAACGTTCAGAAGCATCGCTATCGCAAGCGTGTAATAGGCGAGCCTGCCGTATATCTGACCTTTCTCGATAAGCGGGAAAGTAAGGATAAACAAAAACGGAAGAAACGCGAGCGCGATCGCGAAAAGTATCGCCGGAACGATAAGGATATATTTCTTCTTAATTATCGCGAACGCGACGACCGCGATAAACGCTATCACGTCGAACGCGAGGATCACGAGCCCTATCATCGCGAAAGGACTCTGGAATTTCATAGGCTGCCATATGGTAAGATAGTTTTCCATAGACTCTCTGAAACCGTAAATCCTGTTGCTGATACCTATAAGTCCCGTTATGACCATAGAGAGCAACAAAACGACCGCGCCTATGCAAGACGCGCGCAAGACCTTTTTGTTTTCGTTTTGGAATTTAGACATAACAAATACTCCTTATCCGTCCTTGACCGCATCCGCCTTTACGCGACTAAACTCGCGATAATCGGCGCATACGACCTTATTCAATAAGAATTTTAACAGATTTTTAATAAAAAATCAACCGTTTGCGCCAAAATATTAAAATATATTTATATTTTTCCCTTTATTTTACTTTTTTCACGTCCGAAAAACCGAAATACCGCAAGGCGTTGTCGTAACACACGTCCTCTATAACTTTCCCGACGGTCTCTTCGTCCGCCGTTATCTCGCCTTTTTCAGCGAGAACGCCGAGGTAGTTGCACAGTATCCGACGAAAATAGTGATGTCTCGGATAAGACAGGAACGACCTGCTGTCGGTGAGCATACCTATAAACGCGCCGATATGCCCCGTCGCGGTGAGATCCGCGAGGTGTTTTTCCATGCCGACTTTGTTGTCGAGAAACCACCACGCCGCGCCGTACTGCATCTTCCCGCGCGTTTCCCCGCTCTGGAAACAGCCTAAAAGCGTCATTATCTCGGAATTCATTTTCGGATTGAGATTGAACATTATCGTTTTCGGAAGGGACTTTTCGGCGTTGAGCCTGTCGAAAAGGCGCGACGTATTCTTTATGCAGTCGTCCTCCGCAATGCTGTCGTAGCCCGTATCGAGCCCTAATCTTTCAAGCATTTCGCTATTGTTGTTCCGCATCGCGCCGACGTGAAGTTCTGTCGCTATCCCGTATTTCGCGTAAAGTCTGAACAGAAAATAGGTGAAATATCCTTTGAATACTTCCGCCTCGCTTTCCGTTACGGCGTTTCCCTTCCGTCTCTTTTCAAAGACTTTCGCCGCGTCCGCTCTGTCGCTTAACGGATAGACGGCTTGAAGCGCTATATCCGCGGCGACCGTGCCGACTTTCATAAACTCTTTCAGCCTTTGTTCGACGACTTCTTCGAGTTCGGAAACGGTTCGGACGTCGCCGAGTTTATCCACGTAAGTATTATATGCCGCCGCCTCTATATTCATTATCTTATCGGCGCGGAAAGCCGGTATTACCGAAAATTTATATCCCTTTTCCTTTATTTTCCCGAAAACCGAAAGGTCGTCGAATATCTCGTTCGTGGTGAAAAGGTGAGTTACGGCGGATTGCTCTATAAGTTTTTGCGGCGTAACGCCGTGTTCGCTTATATACGCGTTGCATCTGTTCCATATTTCGTCGGCGTTCTCGCCGTTTATTTCGAGATCGCAACCGAAATAGGTTTCGAGTTCCACCTGCGACCAGTGATAAAGGGGATTTCCGAACGCCGTGCCGAGAGTTTCGCAGTACGCGGCGAATTTTTCCCTATTCGTCCGCTTTCCCGTGATATATTCCTCGTCCACGCCGTAATTGCGCATCAGCCGCCATTTGTAATGATCCCCCGCGAGCCAGACCTCGTATATATCCTCGAAAGGCTTGTTTTCGAGTATCTGCTTTTCGGGAAGGTGACAGTGATAATCGAATATCGGCTTTTTCGCGGCGTACTTTTCGTAAAGTCTTACCGCGGTTTCGTTCGTAAGCAAAAAATCCGGTCTTATATAACTCATAAAGTAACTCCTTTTTTATAGAACGCTATTTCGCGCGTTTCTTCGCTCTTGCACTTGTATTCGCCGTTCAAACAGGCGATAACCAACTTATACAACGCCTTTTCGTCCATTGAATAAGCGGAAAAGTCTATCCATTTTTCTTTTTTAGCCGCCAACGTATCGTTCGACGCTATCTTCACGGTAGGCACCGCCGCCGAAAACGGCGTTCCCCTGCCCGTGGTGAAAAGTATTATCTGACAGCCGCTCGCCGCGAGCGCGGTCGCGGCGATAAGGTCGTTCCCCGGGGCGTCGAGCACGGACACTCCCGCCCGTTTTGCCTGTTCGCCGTAAGAGAGCACGTCTACGATCTTGCCGCTCCCTGCCTTTTTTACGCAGCCGAGCGACTTTTCTTCGAGCGTGGTTATCCCGCCCTCTCTGTTCCCGGGACTCGGATTTTCATATACGGGAAAGCCGTTATCCGTGTAGAACTTTTTGAAATTCACTATCATTTCTTTATATCTTTCATAAATTTCTTCCGTTTCGCACTTATTCATTAAAAGTTGTTCCGCGCCGAACATCTCCGGAACTTCGGTAAGCACCGCGCCGCCGCCCGCCGCGACTACCTTATCGCTTATCCTGCCGACGAGCGGATTTGCGGTTATTCCCGAAAATCCGTCGCTACCGCCGCATTTGAGCCCTAAAAGAAGTTCCGACGCATCGACTTCTTCCCGAGAAAATTTCCCCGCTTTTTCGATAAAGCCTTTAAGAATATCCAGCCCGTAGGCTATTTCGTCGCCGACGTCCTGACAGTTGAAATATTCTATATTGTCCCTTTTATACGGCGCGAGATATTCTTTTATTCCCGACAGACGGTTGTTCTCGCAACCGAGCCCGACGAAGAGGACGAAACTCGCGTTCGGATTTAGCGCAAGTCCGCATAAGAGTTTCTTTATATTTTCACCGTCGTCGCCGAGTTGACTGCAACCGAACTGATGCGTGAGAGCGTATATGCCGTCGATACTTCCCGTGATAAATTTACGCGCCTCTTCTTCAAGCCGTTTGCAGACGCCGTTCACACAGCCTACGGTCGGTATTATAAATATTTCGTTCCTTATCCCCGCTCTGCCGTATTTGCGCTTATATCCCTTAAAAGTCGCCTTTTCGGGCTTTAATTCCGCTATGCGGCGGGCGTAAACGTATTCGGCGTTTTCGTCGAGGTGCGATTTTAAATTGTGAGTATGCACCCACTCGCCTTTTTTTATATCGCGCGTCGCCCTGCCTATTATCTCGCCGTATTTTACTACGTATTCGCCCTCTTTTATATCTTTGAGGGCGAATTTATGCCCTGCGGGAATATCGCCGCCCGACGCGAGATTTACGCCAACGTTGTCTTTTTCGTCGATTATTATCTCTCTTTTCATTTCAATAAATCGAAATCCCCCGATCTTATCGCCTTAACGTTCCGTCTGACCGTTTCCGCAAATCCTTCGTATTTCGTCAAGTCTTCACCCCAAACCTTTTCGTCTTTCATAAACTCTATTACGCACCCGCCGCCGACAAAATATTCGAGATACGGGATATTGTCTTTAAGTTCTACCGTTCTCGTCGGAAGTTCTACGTAATAATTGCCGTCGTCTCCCTTTTTCACGCTCTTATACGTCGCCATAAGATAGGAAAAACCGATCGTCAGATTGCGCGGAATTTTGCCGTATTTTTCGTAATAATCTTTAAAACTCGGCAAATCGCGCGCGCGCCACTTGCTTATGGCGTTTAATGCGATGCTCGTGAGTTGATGGTTTAAAAACGGATTTAAAAATCTTTCCTTTACGCTTTCGGCGAACTCTTCCGTCGCCTTCACGTCGTCGGACACGAACGGGATTATCTCTTCCGAAAGCGTTTCGGAAACGAACGAGGAAAGTTTTTTATCGGTCATACAGTCGTAAACGGTCTCTTTTCCGTACCAGAGCCCAGCGGGAACGAGGTTTGTATGACTGCCGTTCAATACTCTGACTTTTCTCTTCTTATAATAATCTATATCTCTCGTTAAAACCACGCTTATATTGTGCGATCCTTCTTTTATATATTCGGATATATTCCCCTTTTTCTCGACCGCCCAAAGCCCGAAAGGCTCGCCGACGGAAACGAGTTCGTCCCTCTCGCCGATAAGATCGCAGAGCCGCTCGCGCGTCGCCTCGTCTTTCGGATATCCCGAAACTATCCTGTCAACCAAAGTATTGCAATAATAGTTTTCTTTGTCGTTCCACTCCTTAAAACCGTCGGGAAGAGCCCAGAGTTTTATATATCCGTCAACGCATTTTTTCAATTCGTCGGCGTTGCGGTCGATAAGTTCGACGGGAAGAATATAGAGCCCGCTCTTTCCCGCCTTGTATCTCTCGTATAAAAATTTAGTGAGTTTCGCGGGATAGGTGATATTTTCAAATCCGCCGAAATCGTCTTTGCCGTTAAAACATATTCCCGCCTCGGTCGTGTTGGAAACTATGATTTTAAGTTCTTCGTCCCTTGCTATCGAATAGAATTTATCCGCGTCTTCAAAAGGCGAAAACGCGTCTTTCACGCAGTCGATTTTATATACGTCTTCCAAGTCTTTCCCGTTCGCGCAGCCGCGAAGAACGATGTGATACACGCATCCGCTTTTTTCAAACTTTTCAAGCGAGCCGAACGGTATAGGTTTAACGATATACACGCCGTAGTCGCCCTCTTTTTCTTTATTCAGGCAGTCGAAGTAAGCGTCCGCGAACGTGCGCAGAAAATTGCCTTCGCCGAATTGCAATATCTTTATCATAACAGTACCTCCGTCGTATTTCATAAATATTATATAATATTTTCCCTTTTCCGTCTTGCCTTTTTAGTTTTTTTATGTGTGATTTTTAGTACGCTTTTCAAATTCCGTTGACTTCGCCGCTTTTTTGGTGTATCATTTAGGTATGATACACAAAATTTACTCCCGAGAGTACTCCGACGATCCTTTCGGCATTTCTTTTAAAATGTGCTATAACTCTTTCGCGGAATTGCACGATCAGGATTACTACGAGTTCGTCATTGTTACGAAGGGAAAAATAAAACATATCAAAGACGGAAAAGAATTCGTCGCGGGCGAAAAGACGGCGTTTTTTCTGCGCCCCGACGACAGACACGGTTTCGAGCCCGTCGGCAAAGAAAACTGCAATAAGATAAATATTTTTATGTCTAAAACGGCGTTTAAAAGCCTTATACGCTCGTGTTTCGACGAGGAATTTGAAAAAACCGCCGAAAACAGACGGTTTCAGTACTTCAAACTCTCCGACGCGGATTTTAAGCATTGCGCCTTTCTGATAGACAAGATAAACGTCCTTCCGAGCGGCGGCGACGCGCAGAATAAATTCAACACCGCGGCGATACTGCGAAATCTTATATCGTATCTTCTTATAGTTTTCAGCGGTCAGTGGTCGGACGACGAAAGATCGGAATTCCCCGAACCGTGGTTCGAGGAATTTCTCGGAAAACTCGAAGATCCCGCCGTCTTTACTTCGCAGATCAAAGACGTTTACAGGCTCGCGCCTTACTCGCAGACTTTTCTCTCCCGCTATTTCAAAAAGACGATGAACGAAACTCTCGTCGAATATATAGTGAAGATACGCATAAATTACGCATGCAATCTGCTTTTAAACACCGACTATACCGTTCTCGAAATATCTAACAAGGTTTCTTATTCGAGCCTGTCGCACTTTTTGAGGACTTTCAAAAAAATTACGGGAAAAACTCCTACGCAGTACAGAGAGCCCGAACTTTGAAGAATTTTTAAGACGGCTCGCCGCGATTTCGCGGCGAGCCGTCCGTTTTTTATAACGTCAGTTTCCCCTTTTATAATAAAAAACGTACTGCTGAACGTATCCGCTTTTATCTCCGAATTCTTCCGCGAGAGAAAGGGATATTTTCTTTCTGTCGGTAAGCGTTCCGTTCATATCTTCTCTGTAAACCTTTTCTATCCAAGTATCGACGGGAAAACTGTCCGTCCTGTGATAGCCGAAAAGCGAAACGCAGTCCGCAACTTTCGGTCCTACGCCCTTTAAAGAGCAAAGCGCTTTTTTAAGTTCTTTCGTCGGAAGTTTTCCGAGCGCGGCAAAATCTATTCGTCTTTCCGTCGCCGCTTTCGACAGTTCCGACATATACGCCGCCCTGTATCCGTATCCCGCTTTCACGAAAAAATCCTCGTCGCAAAGAGCGAGTTTTCCGCTTTCCGGAAAAGAATAATATTCCTCGCCCATAATTTCCCGTTTTTCGCCCAAAGCAACGCACGTTCTCTCGATTATCGCCTTTATCCGCGAGATCATATTGTTCTGCGATATAACGAAGGAATAAAAAGCCTCTTCGGCGTTCTGATTGAGTATTCTTATTCCCTTCGCGTATTCCGCCGCTTTGCGGATGAACGGATATTCCGACGACAAGGCGAAACGGTTTATTTCGGAATAATCGGCGGCGAGATCGAAGTAATTTTCAAAATAATCGGCGTCATCGCTCTCGACCGTCGTGACGTCCCCTTTCGTTTCGATATAGCACGCCTTGTCCGCGGAAAACACGAGATACCCCTCTTTAAAGGGGCGGAATCTGAAAACCTGACCGCAGAAAAGCGTCTGCTTTGCGTCGAAATATTCGCTTTTGTAAA
>CADBSX010000081.1 GCA_902797515.1 uncultured Eubacteriales bacterium
AATATATTTCCGCCTTTCCGCGTCGTTCGTTATATCGTATCCGTTTTCGCGAATTTTGCGTTTGTAATCTATAAGTTGCGGATTCTCGTCAAGAGGTTTTTTAAATTCTTCCGCGCCGTGTTTTCTTATAAAATCGTCGGGATCGTCCGGCGGCGGAAGTTGAAGAACTTTCACTTCGAGTCCTTGTCCTGCGAGGATATCCAGACCTCTTAAAGTGCTTTTCTGTCCCGCCGAATCCCCGTCGTAACAGATGATGACCGTCGGAGCGTACCTCTTTAATATTTTAGCCTGTTCTACGGTGAGAGACGTCCCCATAGAGGCGACGACGTTTTTAAAGCCGTTGATATACGGGCGTATCGTCCCCATATATCCCTCGACAAGTATCACTTCGGTAAGTTCTTGTTTCGCCCTTTCGAGTTTTAATTTGTTTATGTTGAAAAGCGTCCTGTTTTTCTTGAAAAGTTCTGTTTCTTCCGTGTTCTTGTATTTCATGAAGCGCGGATTTTTTTCGAGCGTCCTGCCGCCGAACGCTATGACGTTTCCTAAATTGTTTATTATCGGAAAAATAAGCCTTTCGGCAAGAAAATCGTATATAAAAGAAGAGCCGTCGTCTTTGACTTTCTTTTTACATACGCAGCATTTTATCATTTCTTCTTCCGTAAAGCCCTTCGCTTTAAGGTGCCTCGGAAGAGAGAACATATCGAGAGACGCGCCTATTCCGAATATCTTCATAGTCCGCATATCGACTTCTCTCGACTGCATATAATCTATATATTTCTTCGCCCTCGGATCTTTGAGATTTTCGACGTAGAACATAGCGGTCGTCTTCATAAGAGCGAGAAGCCTGTCCCGTTCGGAGCGTTCTTTCGCGATTTTTGCGTAGTCCCTGTTATCGTCGGGCATCGGAAGTCCCGCCCTTTCCGCGAGAAAACGCACCGCGCCTACGTAATCGAGATTCTCCATGATACGGATAAAAGAAATCACGTCGCCGCCTCTTCCGCAGCCGAAACATTTGAAAAATTGCCCCGGCTCGTTTACGGTAAACGACGGAGTCTTTTCGGAATGCCCCGGAAGCGGACAGCACGCCCAATAATTGACCGCGCCTTTTCTCTTCAAGTCGCAGTATTTTGAGGCGACGTCAACGAGATTGTTTTTCTCTTTGAGTTCGTCGATAAATTTATCGTCGATCATTTCTCTATCTCAAAATAAAGTTTTTCGGAACGAATATCTCTTCAAACGCGTAAACCGCGTACCTGTCGGTCATACTCGAAATATAGTCGCATATAACCGTATCCAAATCGTATTTTTCAAGCAGTTTTCCGTAAAATACCGGCAATTTTTCGGGATGCCCGTAAAAGTGAGAATACATAGCGGATATCATCTCGCCCGCTCTGACCTCTTCCGCCCTCGCGAGGGGATCGACGTAAACTCTGTCGAACATAAACGCCCTTAAACTTTCCGTCGCCTCTTTTACTTCCTCTTCCATCGCCACTTCGTTCTTTCCGTAAGAACGGCGATAGACGGACGAGATCATATTGTTTATTCTCTCGCTGCCGTTTTTGCCGAGAATTTTAACTTCCCTTTCGGGCAGTTCTTCTTTTTTTATTATTCCCGCTCTTATGGCGTCCTCTATATCGTGATTGAGATATGCTATTCTGTCCGAAAGCGAAACGATTTTCCCTTCGAGCGTATGCGGATTTCCCGTCTTTTTATGCTCGACTATGCCGTCTCTTACCTCGTAAGTCAGATTAAGACCTTCGCCGTCGTTTTCAAGCACGTCAACCACTCTCAAAGACTGTTTATTGTGTTCAAAGCCGTTCGGATTGAGTTTTGAGAGTATTCTCTCGCCGGAATGTCCGAAAGGCGTATGCCCGAGATCGTGTCCGAGCGCGATCGCCTCCGCGAGGTCCTCGTTCAAATCGAGGCATCTCGCTATCGAACGGGCTATCTGCGCGACGTCGAGCGTGTGCGTGAGCCTCGTCATATAATGGTCGCCCTCGGGGGAGAAAAAGACCTGCGTCTTATTCTTCAATCTTCGGAACGCCTTCGAATACAAAATTCTGTCTTTATCGCGCTGGTATTCGGTGCGCATCGCGCAAGGCTCTTCCGCGCGCGCTCTTCCTTTTGTTCTGTCGGAAAACGAAGCGTATTCGGAAAAAAAACTCTTTTCTTTCTGATATGTTGTTTCCTTCATTTTTGCCCTCTTATATTTTATCTCTCACTTATATTATTCTGAATTAAAACGCCGAAATCCTTTTTTTTCGCAAAAATTTTTTAAAAAATTTTAAATTTTTTTCAAAAACGAAGATTTTCGGACTTTTTCAGACGAACCAACCGCCGTTTACGTTCAGCGTTTCGCCCGTGATATACGTTCCTTTATCCGCCAAAAAGAACACCGCTTTCGCGACTTCTTCCGCCCGCCCAGTCCTTCCGAGCGGGATCTCGGCGACCGTTTCTTGTCTGTCTTTTCCGCAAATCCCGTCGTTCATAGGCGTATCGATAAATCCCGGAGCTACTGCGTTTATCCTGACGTTCGCGCCGGCGTATTCCTTTGCAAGCGACTTCGTAAAACCTATTACTGCCGCTTTCGCCGCGGAATATACGGCTTCGCACGACGCGCCGACCACGCCCCACACGGAAGATACGTTCACGATCGCTCCGCCTTTTCCGAGCATATGCGGAATAACCGCTTTCGAGAAGTTGTAAACGCCTTTTACGTCTATATCGAAAACTCTGTCGAACTCTTCTTCCGTAGTGTCGAGGATAGTCTTTACGGGCAAAGCGACGCCCGCGTTGTTTACCGCGACGTCTATTCCGCCGTATTTTCCTACGAAAAGCCCGACCGCTTTTTCGGTTTCGGAAAAATCCGACACGTCAAAACAAAACTTCTCGCCGGATATTTTATCCGCGAGTTTATTCGCCGCTTTTTCGTTTTTATGGTATCCTATACCGACGGCGTAACCGTTTTTAGCGAATTCTTCCGCGATCGCCGCGCCTATCGCGCCCGACGCGCCGGTAATAAAAACACTTTTCATTTCTTAAAAAACAATGCGGCGTATTTATCGCGCCGCATTATAAAAAGATTATTTTTTAACTCTTTCCATATATTCGCCCGTGCGGGTATCCACTCTTATTACCTCGCCTTCGTTGACGAACATCGGAACCTGAATTTCGACGCCTGTTTCGAGTTTGGCTTTTTTCATAGCGTTCGTTGCGGTATTGCCCGCGACTCCCGGTTCGGACTCTGTAACGAGCAGTTCCACGAAGTTTTCGCAGTCAACCGAAAAAGCCTTGCCCTTATAGAATTTCACGACCACGGGATCGTTTTCCTTTATCCATTTAAGAGCGTCTTCGACCTGCTCGTAATTGAGCGGTTCCATATTGTACTCTTCGTCCATAAAGTAATAGAGTTCGCCGTCGTTATACGAATAAGTCATCCTCTTCGTTTCGATAACCGCATTCTCGAACTTCTCGGTCGGATTGAACGTTATCTGCAAAACCTTTCCGTCAACGACGTTTTTCAAAGTCGTCCTGACGAACGCCGCGCCTTTCCCGGGCTTAACGTGTAAGAAATCGACTACCGTCCATACTTTTCCGTCGTATTCGATCGTTACTCCTTTTCTCAAATCTCCTGCTAAAACCATAAAATACTCCTTATTTGCTTTAAATTTTTATAATCAAGACTTAAAAAGTCTTTAATTTCCCGATTTTTCCGTCGCCCAAAAGAATAAGCCTCTTGTCGTCTTTCATAAAAGATTTATATTCTCCGCCCGAAAGATAAGCGCTGTCCTCTATCCTTATCCCGAACTTGCCGTCGATATAAACTCCCGGTTCGTTGCTGAACACCATATTGTTTTCAAGCGTCCACTCGCTTCTCGGCGAAAGGTTGGGATATTCGTGGATATTAACGCCTATGCCGTGTCCGAGAGAGTGCGTGAAATACTTTCCGTATCCCCTTTCTTCGAGAACTTTCCTCGCGACCGCATCGGCGTCCGCTCCGCTTACTCCGTCTTTAATGAAGCGCGCCGCCTCTTCGTGCGCGCGCAGCACCGCCGAATAGGCTTTGATAAATTCGTCGGACGGCTTTCCGTAAAACATCGTCCTCGTCATATCCGAGCAGTAACCTTTATAAAGACAGCCGAAATC
>CADBSX010000082.1 GCA_902797515.1 uncultured Eubacteriales bacterium
ATACAGAGCGGAAAGCGGAAAAGAACTCTATTCATTTGAAAGACCTGTTTTAAAGAAGATAAAATTACGCCTTTTGCCCTATTTCGCTTGGGCAAACCGCGCGCCGTCGGATATGAAAGTCTGGTTTATAGAAAAAAATTAACGACTTAACTCAAAGATCAAAAGCCGTTTTCCTCGTTCGAGGAAAACGGCTTTTACGATTTTAATATTATCTTTTTTTTATCATAAGTGAATTTCTGTTTTCGGAAAAAAATATCCGATATATTTTTTCAGCGCAGTAGGATATAGTAACCGCAAATGATATTCCGCATAAAATACCGGTTGTACTTCGGCGAAAAACGTTGCTTTCGATGCCAAAAAAAGATTGAAGTATTCCATCGACTATACATGGTACATGTAACATGGAAATAAATAAAACTTGTTTTATATTAAATTGCTTGTCGAAAAATTTAATTAAAACAAAAATAATTATCACCGAAAAAAATATCGCAGAACAACGCACGCATAACGGAAAACAAAAATTTCCGATTTTAAAACCATGTTGTTCATTTAAATTACATAACGGAATTTTTCCGAAATTTATATACCTTATATGAAAAAAATCAATAAATTT
Source organism: uncultured Eubacteriales bacterium (assembly GCA_902797515.1). Taxonomy (GTDB): domain Bacteria; phylum Bacillota; class Clostridia; order Christensenellales; family Borkfalkiaceae; genus UBA10281. Next base: position 614 of record CADBSX010000082.1, read on the forward strand.
TTTCATATCATTTAACGTTTCTTTATCAATAATATTTATATGCAGCTCCGAGAGATGCAAATAATCCGGCATAGACGCAAACTACCAAAACCACACCTAAAACTAATTCTAGAATAAATCCGGCAATCGCGCCTTTTTTCGTTTGAGGTTTATCAATAGCGATTGCAATAATCAAACCGATCAATCCGAGAAAGAAGCCTAATAAAAATCCGCCTAAATAAGAGCCTTCGTTTTTTTCTTCCATATTTTTACCTTTTCCTTCCGAAGTTTAAACTTCGTTTGTTTACTAATACTATTATTATATGGAACAATTTGTTCCATGTCAAGCATTTTGGAACATTTTGTTCTAAAATATCAGTAATGAAAAATAAATTCAGTGAAAGGCTTTCGGCTCTTCGAGCGGAAGAAAAAATGTCGCGCGGGCAACTCGCCCTTCGCCTTAACGTTTCGGTACGGCTTATAAGTTACTGGGAAAACGGCGAAAGAGAGTGCGGTTTCGATATGCTTTTACGCATAGCGGATATATTTTCCGTGAGTTGCGACTATCTGCTCGGAAAAACCGATTACTGATCTTTCACTTTTGCTTTTATATTGATAATAAAATTTATTATTCTGCTTTTCCGAAAATAAAAAACGGCGGCGTCCGCAGTATTGCGGACGCCGCCTCCGTCTCAATCGTTATCGACGGTTTCCGTCGCCTTAAATTTCATAAGGAGCGTTATTTCTTTATTTTTTTCAGCACTTCCGTAAAATAATCGGGCAGAGGCGCGGTAAAAACCATCCTCTCGCCCGTTCTCGGATGCGTCAGTTCGAGTTTTTCCGCGTGAAGAAGTTGCCCTTTTAAGCCGAATTTGTCCTTTTTGAAACCGTAAACGGGATCGCCGACCACGGGATGCCCTATATATTTCGCGTGTACTCTTATCTGATGCGTTCTGCCCGTTTCGAGCGAAAAGCGGCACAGCGTGTAACCGCCGAAACGCTCTGTCACTTTGAAATTCGTCGCCGCGAGCCTTCCCGTCTTCGTCACCGCCATCATAGTGCGGTTACGGTCGCTCCTGCCTATAAAAGTTTCTATTCTTCCCTCGTCCTCTTTAAGAGAGCCTTCCAAAAGCGCGACGTATATTCTCTTACACGTCTTGTCTTTTATCTGTTTTGAAAGGGAAAGATGCGCAGCATCGTTCTTGGCGACTACGAGCAGCCCCGAAGTATCCTTGTCTATTCTGTGCACTATCCCCGGGCGTATCACGCCGTTTATACCGCTCAAAGAATCGAGGTGATATAAAAGCGCGTTCACGAGAGTGTGTTCCTTTACGCCGTTCCCGGCGTGGACGGTCAGCCCCTGCGGCTTGTTTATTACCGCTATATCCGCGTCCTGATAAACTATGTCGAGAGGCATATTTTCGGGCGTTAAGTCGAGCGTTTTCGGCTCGGAAAGAGCCGCCGTCACCTCGTCGCCGCATTTCAGGGAATATCCCGCTTTTACGGCTTTTCCGTTCACGGTTATCTCGCCGCTCTCTATCGCCTTTTTTACGGACGAACGCGTTTTTCCGAGTTTTTCGGCTATAAACACGTCGAGCCGCTCTTCTTTTTCAACGCTGAACTTTCTCGTTTCCATTTTTCTTTTTCTTCGGACGGAATATCGCGTCTTTGTCGATAAAGAGTATTCCGAGAATAAGCATTATCGCGCCGACGACCACGGCTATGTCCGCCACGTTGAATATGAACGGGAACACGTCGCCGAAAATTTTCACGTGGATAAAATCGCGGACGTAAACGGTGAGAAGTCTGTCAATGAAATTGCCGAACGCGCCCGCAAGCACGAGAGTTAAAGCGAAAGTATTCCATTTCCCCTTGTTCTTCGCGAAAATAAGATAGGCGAAAATGCCGACCATTATCACGACGGTGGAAATAATGAATATCATATACCTCGTTTTCTCGTCGGCTATCTTCGAGAAAATACTCATCATACCGTTCTCGTTTTCGCTGTAAGAAATCTCTAAAAAATCGTCGATAAGCCAGCGCACGTGAACCGCGTTCGCGCCCGCCGTACCTGCCGCGCCGGAATAGTAGGCGACGAGTATTTTGGTTATCTGATCGGCTAAAAGCACCGCCGAAAACAAAACGACGAACCACATCAGACAGTTTCCCCCTTTCGTATTTTATTCAGCATATCCGTCTTTAAGGC
>CADBSX010000083.1 GCA_902797515.1 uncultured Eubacteriales bacterium
AATTTTCTGCGCTATAGTCCCATGCAAAAAAAGATCTATTATAGGTCCGAAAACGAAATTCTGTGAAACTTTCGCCTGAAACGACGGCATAGTTTCATAAGCGGCGCACAACACGTCGTAAGATACCGATTGACCGTAAAAGAAATTTATAATGCTTTCCCAAAGGTTGAACCCCGAATTATTCCCTTCTCGCCAAAATCCGTATGCCCCGAGCAGGGCTATCATAAGAGGCACGGCAAGTATAAACATCACCTTTCTGTCGCGGTTTATCCATCTTTCGCGCTTGTCGTTATAATGTCTGAACAGTACGTAAATTACGAAAAATATAACGACTAAAACGAGTTCAGCTCTCCCGCCGATAAGAAAATACGGTACGACCGAAACGAAATACAAAAAGAAAGACAAGACGGTTTTTCTCTTCGACGGCATAAAACCGAGATACACTATAAAAGGATATACGGCGAATCCCGCAAGCGTCCTCAATAAGGACGGATACGCGAGATCGTCCCTTATATACACTTCCGCGTAGTTCTTTCCGCGCATGCTTATATACAGATAGAGATTATACGCGAACGCGCAAGCCGTAAAAATTATAAAAAGCACAAAAGATATAGTCGCGTATCTGTTCGATTTTACTTTTCCCCTTTTTATAAGCGATTTTCTCTCGACAGGCTCGTATCCTTTGCGCATAGCGAACATTTCCGAGCCTATCCGCATAAATATAAGACTTAAAGACAGGGAAATCAAAGAAAAAAAGTGCGCGGCGTCCGAATACGTCCGCCACTGATTTCCCCTTGCGAGTCTTATAAGAGGACGCGCGAGCAGGAAAGTGAAAATACAGCCGTACATAAAGAGCAAAACGTATTTTTTGCGGAAATCGAGAAAACAATCGACGACGTTGAGAATAAGAATATATAAAACGCAGAGCAGCATCTGATTCCACTCTCTGCGCGAAGAGAAAACGGCAAAAAGGATCGCGGCTATTACGAACAAGCCGAAATCGAGGACTTTTATCAAATTTTTCCACTCTTTTCTTTTTGTGTTCATTTTCACAGACAACCGTTGTATAATTTTTCTAATTTCTTCGCTTCCCGCGTTATTTCATACCCCGCGGCCGCTACTGCGTTTGCTCCGTCAACTCTTTTTTGTTTCCATTCTGCGATGGCGTCCGCCCACTTGCGGTACGTTTCCTCGTTTTCATCTATCGGAAGAAATACGAATTTCTTCGATATCGCGTTTTCCTTTGGTATTCTGTCGGACGCGAGTATCGGAACACCGTTTGCCTGCGTTTCAAGCAAAGCGACGCTCAATCCTTCATATAACGACGGGAAGGCGAAAACATCGAATAAACTGTAATATTCCGCTATTTTTTCGCCTACCGGCTTAATAAATTTTACATTTTCCGAAAGACCGCTTTTTTCGGTAAATTCCAAAAGTTTTCCGTAATTATCCCCGTCTCCCACGATTATTAAAATAAATTTTTCGTTACGCTCTTTAAGTATTTTCGCGACATTTAACAAAAATATCTGATTTTTTACGTTTACCAAACGCCCGACGTTTCCGACGACATACGATTCTACAATTCCGTATTCTTCGCGTAGTTTTTCACGTTTTTGAGGATCAAACACAAAGCGATTAACGTTTATTGCATTATTCAGAACCATAAATTTGCCGGAATACATATATTTCCCCGCTAAATATCCGCACGATATTTTTACGTCGCACCATTTTTCAAGTCGTGCTTTGAAAATTTTATGTAAAAAAGGATGGCTGTCGCAATGAGAAGTATGAGAATGATAAATCGTCGTTTTTACGCCGCTTTTTTTTGCCGCCTTCGCGATATTATATCTCAAAGAGTTCATAGCGTGAATGTGCACAACGTCGTATTCGTTCAAAGAAAAAAATTTTTTTACTTCTTTTCGGTAAGCAAAAACCTTTCTCGGCGTATTTTTTAGTTTAAATATTTTATGCCCGCATTTTTTAAGATTATCTTCGTAATAGCCCTTTTTATCTCCGTATATCACTAAAAAATCTATTTGAAACAAAGAGGTGTCCATATTGTTCAAATAGTTAAGCACCACAGATTCCGTTCCGCCTTGTTCTAAAGTAGAAAGAACTTCCAATATTTTCCTCATTTGTTTCTCCCCGTTATCGCCTCAAATATTCTTTCGCAATTCCTATCGTCCCATAGCGGGAAAAACTCTTTGACCGTCTCTTCCGGAATTTCTTTGATCCCGCCTTCGAGTTTTCTTTCCAAAGCGGCGATAAGTTCGTCGTTCGTTCCCGTCCACTCGCCGAGAACGGTGTCGTGATAATCTAAA
>CADBSX010000084.1 GCA_902797515.1 uncultured Eubacteriales bacterium
ATCAATAGCAAATATTATATCATCACAACGTCCTTTTGGATTACCGACAAATTTTAATTGTTATTCAAATCAAAAACTAGGAATAAGAGTTTATGCCTATAAAAAAACAGGGTACATTAAGAATGATTCTTTGATAACAAAAAATCGTGATTTAATTCAAAAATGGAAAATTTTAACACCAAAAGCAATTGGGAGTGGAGACAGTAAAAGCGATCAAGTTAAACCTATTATTGTAGAACCGAATTCAGTGTGCACAGAAACTTATATTGTTTTTGGAGTTTACGATACGAAAATGGAAGCAGAAAATGCTTGTACATATATAAAAACTAAATTTTTTCATTTTTTGCTAACTTTACATAAAAATACACAAGATGCTCTTGCAAAGGTATATTCTTTTATACCTATGCAAGACTTTTCAAAGCCGTGGACGGACGAAGAATTATATAAAAAATACGATCTGTCGCAGGAAGAAATCGACTTTATCGAAAGTATGATAAAACCTATGGAGTAAAGTTATGGCGAACAATATAAGTCTATCGGAAATTTTGCATAACCGCCCCGACATCGCGCCTACGATCTACGGATATATTCTGCCAGACGTAAAGGATCACGAAGGATATATAAAGATAGGTTACACCGAGAGAAAAGACGCGGAAACGCGGATAAAAGAACAACTGCACACCGCGGCTGTAAAATACAAGATATTATTCAAAGAAACGGCGATGCGCCCCGACGGCACGAGTTTTACCGACAAAGACGTTCACCGCATTTTAAGAAAAAACGGTTTCAGACAATTCAACGAAAATTCGGACAGAAACGAGTGGTTTTATTGTTCTTCGGCAGACGCTCTCGCGGCGATAAAGGAATTACGGACGGGCGAGCATTTCGATGGGCAGCGCTCTGAAGATTTCGTTATGCGTCAAGAGCAAAAAGACGCCGTCGATATGACGAAAAATTATTTTTTGCAGGCTAAAAAAGAAGAGCCCGACCGACCGCCTAAATTTTTATGGAACGCGAAAATGCGTTTCGGCAAGACTTTCGCGACTTATGAACTGTGTAAGGAAATGGATTTTTTAAAAATACTCGTCCTTACGTTCAAACCTGCGGTGGAGTCCGCTTGGCAGGAAGATATTTCGCGGCATATAGATTTCAAGGGCTGGCAATTCGTATCGAACAAAGAGGCGAAATTCGACGCGAAAAAACTCGACGAACAGTACGAAAGTTGCGACAAAGGTAAGCCTGTCGTCGTTTTCGGTTCTTTTCAGGATCTTCTCGGCACCAACGACGCGGGCGGGATAAAGGCGAAAAACGAATTTATTCACGCGACGAACTGGGACTTGGTCGTTTTCGACGAATACCACTACGGCGCATGGCGAGAAAACGCGAAAAATCTCTTTGAAAAATTCGACGAGGAAGACGACGATTTCGACCTTGAAAAATATCAGAAAGAAGAAGCGGGGAACGCTATAAACGAAACCTTTTTGCCTATAACCGCCGCGCATTATCTCTATCTTTCGGGCACGCCTTTCCGCGCGCTCAATTCGGGGGAATTTTTAGAAGATCAGGTTTTCAACTGGACTTATTCGGACGAGCAAGCCGCAAAGAAAAACTATAACGGCGACGGCGAAAATCCTTATGCCGCCCTTCCCGAAATGGTAATGCTTACCTATAAAGTGCCCGACTCGATAACCTGTAATATAGCGATAAACGAAGGTTACGACGAATTCGACATAAACGAATTTTTCAAAGCCGAGCCGCTCGAAAAAGGCAAACCGGAGACGGCAAGATTTACTTACGAGGACGACGTTCAGAAATGGCTTAAAATGATACAGGGCAATTATATGCCGACCGACGGGCTGAAACTCGGCGGCGAGCGGCCGCCTATGCCGTTTTCGGACGTTACGCTTTTAAGCGTTTTATCGCATACCTTATGGTTTTTGCCGAACGTGGCGAGTTGCTACGCTATGTACAACCTTTTACGGCAGAAACAGAACAACTTTTTCGACGACTATAAAATAATCGTTTGCGCAGGCGCAAAGGCGGGAATAGGGCTCGACGCGCTGTATCCCGTTTTACAGGCAATGGGCGATCCGTTAAAGACCAAAACCATTACGCTCTCTTGCGGAAAACTCACTACGGGCGTAACCGTAAGACCGTGGACGGGCGTATTTATGCTGCGGAATTTAAAATCCCCCGAAACGTATTTTCAAACGGCGTTCCGCGTCCAGTCGCCTTGGGAAACGGTAAACGACGGCGGGGAACGGGAAATAATCAAAAAAGAGTGTTATATTTTCGATTTCGCGCTCGAACGCGCTCTCGCGCAGATATCCGATTATTCGTGCAGATTAAAAGTGGACGATACGAGTCCCGAACAAAAGGTTTCGGAATTTATTTCCTTTTTGCCCGTTCTCGCGTTCGACGGCGCGTCTATGAACAGGATAGACGCGCAGGATATTTTGGATATAACTTACGCGGGAACGTCGGCGACTTTGCTTGCGAAACGCTGGCAGACCGCTCTTCTCGTACACGTGGATAACGATACTTTAAAGAGGTTGAGCGCAAATCCCGACGCGCTCGACGCGCTTATGCGCATCGAAGGTTTCCGCGCTTTGAATACGGAAATACAGACGATAATAAACCGTTCGGAAAAGGTGAAAAAACTTAAAAAAGACAGGGGCGACGATCTTACTCCGTCCGAAAGGAAAGAACTCACCGAGGACGAAAAAAAGGCGAAATCGCTCCGTAAGCAAGTACAGGAAAATCTTTTGAAACTCGCCGCGCGGATCCCCGCGTTCATGTATCTCACCGACTATCGCGAACAGACGATAAAAGACGTGATAACGCAGATAGAGCCCGAACTTTTTCAAAAAGTTACGGGACTTACCGTAAAAGATTTCGACGTGTTGTGTTCTATCGGTCTTTTCGATTCCGAAAAAATGAATCAGGGCATTTTCGGTTTCAGAAAATACGAAAATTCGAGTTTATCATATACGGGAATAGACAGGCACGAAGGCGAATCCGTAGGCGGCTGGGATACCGTCCTTAAAAGAGAAGAATACGACGAATTATACGGTGTACAGCAAGCGTCGATGACCGATTTCAGGGCGTTCGCGCCGCTCGAAAAAGCGCCGAGCCCCGAAACGGAAACGGCGGCGACCGTTACGGAAGAAAAGAAGGAAATATCCGAGCCGCAAATCGACTGGGAAGAAATTCTGAAGTCCGCAGGCGAGGGAACTCGCGTAGTACATAAAAAATTCGGCGAGGGCGTTATCTCTTGGACGGACGAAGGGCGAAATTATATCCGCGTAAAG
>CADBSX010000085.1 GCA_902797515.1 uncultured Eubacteriales bacterium
AATCCTGCGGAACGGACGACGAACCGTGAAGTACTATCGGGAAAACGGGGAGGCGTTTGGATACCTCTTTTAAAATATCGAAACGGAGCGCGGGGGGAACGAGAATACCTTTTTCGTTCCTCGTGCATTGTTCAGGTTTGAATTTATACGCGCCGTGTGAAGTTCCGATCGCGATCGCGAGAGAATCTACGCCGGTTTTGGAAACGAATTCCTCTACTTCCTCGGGGCGAGTGTAAGAGCCTTCGCCTTCGACTGCTACTTCGTCCTCGATTCCCGAAAGAGTTCCGAGTTCGCCTTCGACCACTACGCCGTGATCGTGCGCGTATTCCACGACTTTTTTCGTAAGTTCTATATTGTCTTTAAACGATTTCGACGAACCGTCTATCATTACGGAAGTAAATCCGCCGTCGATGCACGATTTGCACGTCTCGAAATCGGGACCGTGGTCGAGGTGAAGCGCGACGGGGATATCGGGGCATTCGATAACCGCCGCTTCGACGAGTTTGACGAGATAGGTATGATTCGCGTACGCTCTCGCGCCTTTTGAAACCTGAAGGATCACGGGCGCTTTTTCTTCTTTGCAAGCCTCGGTTATTCCCTGTACGATCTCCATGTTGTTAACGTTAAAAGCGCCGACGGCAAATCCGCCGTTGTACGCCGCTTCGAACATTTTCTTTGTAGTAACTAATGGCATAATGACCTCCGAAAGTTTTTATCGGATATATTATACAACATTTTTCGATTTATCGCAATAAAAGAATTGACAATATTTATTATTTTTTATATAATTTAATCACTGAATCGATGATCCGTTCGGAGAGGAAGCGTTTGAATTGAAATTATCCCTGCGGGTTTTTTACCCCGTCGGCGTAATTGAAATAAAGTGATTTAACGCATACTCTTTTCGGGTATGCGTTTTTTGAGGTGATATTATGAAAATAGCGGTGATAGGCATCGTGATCGAAAAAGACAGGGGCGCGGCGGGCGCGGTAAACGAGATACTGTCGGATTACGGGGATTATATCGTCGGAAGAATGGGCGTGCCCGATAAGTCGAGGGATATTTACGTGATAAGCGTAATAGTTAAAGCGACGAACGAAATAATTTCGGCGATGACGGGAAAACTCGGCAGAATATCGACCGTAACGGTAAAATCGGCGGTCACGAGCGTTGAAGTATAAAAAATTTTAAAAGGAGTTATTATATATTATGAAAAGAAAAATTCTGGCTTTGTTTTTGGCGATAGCGACCGCGTTCGCGGTTATTTCGTGCTCTTCGGGAAAAAAGACGGAAAACACGGTTTTTACCGATTATTCGGTCTTTAAAGGCAAAACCGTCGTAACCGTCGGAGCGGGCGGTACGCCCGACGTCGTTTTAAGACACGTTCTCGCCGCGAAAGGTATAGAGATAAACGGGGAGGACGAAACCTCTACGGAAAAAGTCACTATCGACTACGCAAACAACTCGTCCGAGGTTATTCAGAAAATTAAAAACGGCGACGCCGATTACGCAGTCCTTGGCGAGCCCGCGGTGACGACCGTCTGCGGCAAAACGGGGAAGTCGGTAATTCTCGATTTACAGTCGGCGTTTAAATCCGTCCATAGCGACGTCAATTTCGTTCAGGCGGGATTGTTTGCTACTAATTCGGTAACGGCGCACACTTCGTTTTTGAACGCGCTCGCAAATAAACTCGGCGAAAACAAAAAATACGTGTACGATAATAAATCCACGCTTAAAGATCTGCTCGCAAAACACGACAGTTCGCTCAAAAACACCGATTTTACCGTCGAACTTCTCGACAGGTGCAATATAGGTATGAAAAAGGCGGGCGAAGTGAAAGCCGACGTCACGGCGTTTTTAAATACGGTAAAGGAGTTCAACGCGCAGCAGATAGGCGGTAAACTTCCGGAAAACGATTTTTATTACGATTATTCCGCCGAAAATTCTTCCGTTTACGGTAAAACATCTTTTACGATAGGCGTTGTTGACGGCGCGCCGTCGCTTTCGGTCGCGAATATTCTCGACGGATTTTCTTTTAAAGACGGTGAAACCGACGTTTCCGTATCTGTCGAACTCGTCGGCGGAGCGGACGCGATAAGAGCGGGACTTACAAACGTAAGCGGCTCGTTCGATATGGCTATCGCGCCGTTGAACCTCGCGTCCGCGCTCTATAACGCGAAACCGGAAAAGGGGATCAGACTTTTATCCGTAAATATTTTCGGCTGTCTGTATCTTTTAGGATAAAAATGAAAAAAGCAGGGAAAATTCTGTTTCCGCTGATCTCGGTATCTGCGGTGATAGCGATATTTTATATAATTGCGGCAATAGTCGGCGACGATATGATAATACCGTCGCCTACCGCCGTTTTCGCCGAATTTTTCTCGCTTTTTACTAAAAAAGTGTTTTATTCGGAACTTCTCGCAAATCTTTTGAGAACTCTTTTGAGTTTTACGGCGGCGTTTATCCTCGCGTCGGTTACGGCGATTTCAGCCGCAAGGAGCGAGACGATAAAAAGGCTTTTTTATCCGCTCGTAACAGCGGTGAGGGCCGTTCCGACGATGGCTATATTTTTATGGTGTCTTATAATTTTCCGTTCGAGCGTCAGCCCTATGGCGGTAGCGTTTATAGTAATCTTCCCGATGCTGTATTCCGCGGTTTACGGAGCGGTTTCTTCGAGAGATAAAAAACTCGACGAAATGGCAAAACTTTTCGGCGTAGGAAGGGCAAAAATTATTTTTAAAATGATTATACCGGACGTATGGAACAGGCTTTTTCCTCAATTTACGTCCGTTTTGTCGTTTACGGTAAAACTTATAGTCGCAGGGGAAGTGCTCGCCTATACGAAAACAAGTCTCGGCAGAGAAATGCAGATCGCGAATATCAATCTCGAAACCGCGAGGCTTTTCGCTCTTACCGTTGCAGTAATACTTTTAAGCGTGACGCTCGAACTTGCCGTAAAACTTCTGAACTACGCATTGTTGAGGTTGTTATATGGACGTAATCGTAGAAAAATTAACGAAAAAATACGGTGAAACTACCGTTTTGAACGATTTTTCCTCGTCGTTTACAGGGGGAAAAGTTTCGGTTATAATGGGAAAGTCCGGAATAGGTAAAACTACGCTTTTGAATTGTATAGCAGGTCTTGCCGATTACGAAGGAAAAATTTACGGCGTACAAAAAACGTCGTACGTCTTTCAGGAAGATCGACTTATTCCGAATTTAAGCGTTTACGACAACCTTGATTTTATATTAGATAAAAATATAAAAAAAGAGGAAAAACCGAAAATTATAAAAGAAATTCTGTGTGACGTAGAACTTGTCGATAAGGCGGCCGAACTTCCGGAAACACTGTCCGGCGGGCAGAAAAAAAGAGTGTCGCTTGCGAGAGCGTATATAGCCGGGCGAAATGTTATTCTTCTCGACGAGCCATTAAATTCTCTCGATACGGGGCTGAAAGCGAAAATGTACGCTCTGTTTATCCGTTTGACGGAAAAATTCGGCTCTACCGCAATTTACTGCACACACGATATCGACGAGGCTTTATCCGTCGCTGACGAAATAAAGATAATGGACGGGAAGGGAATAATTTATTCTCACGCCTTTGAAACGGAAAAGTCGGGAAGAGACGTTACCGACGCCGAAAGCGTGGAAGTAAGGAAAAAAATAATCAATATTTTATCGGAATAGTATAAATATTATAATACGGTCAAAAATTAAATATGCAATCACCTGAAAACTTCTTATTTACATAAAATAAAGCGTGGGGTGTTGCCAAAAAATTTACAGGACCTGATTATGATAAAAAGAGGAGAATTGTATTATGCGGATCTCAGTCCGGTCGTCGGAAGCGAACAGGGCGGAATCCGTCCCGTTTTAGTCGTCCAGAACGACGTCGGCAATAAATACAGTCCCACGGTTATCGCAGCGGCGGTAACGAGTAAAATAAACAAGGCAAAATTGCCGACGCATATCGAACTAAACGCTTTGGAATACGGTTTGAATAAGGATTCCGTCGTTCTTCTCGAACAGATACGGACTTTGGATAAGAGAAGATTAAAAGAAAGAATAGGCGAGTTACCTGTTTCGACTATGAAAAAGGTGAACGAAGCGCTGCTTATAAGTCTCGGTTTTTCCGTTAAGACTTATTAATAGGCTAAAAATAAAGATTTTATCCCTGAAAAAAGGCTAAAATCTTTATTTTTTTGTATTTTATCAAAAATGATTTACAAATTTAACCGAATATGGTAAAATATAATCGGAAAACAAAAGAGGTGACATTATGAATCTGGACGAAAAATTACGAAAATTAAAAGATATATCCGGATATACCGCAAAGGAAATTTCTTTCAGGTGCGGAATACCGCTCGGAACGCTCAATAAGATATTTTCGGGATCGACTAAGAGCGTTAAAACCGAAACGCTTAAAAAGCTTTCTTCCTTTTTCAACGTTCCTATCTCTTATTTTATCGAGGAAAACGAAGAAGAAAGTAAACGGAGCGAGGAAATTAACGTACCTTTAGGCTTTGTAAGAGTAGCGGCGGCAACGCCGAGGCTTAAACTCGGCGACGCGGACGCAAACGCGACGGAAATAATAAAGACGCTTGAAAACCTTTCGGAGAAGAAAGTAAAGGTCGCGGTCTTTCCCGAATTGTCTCTTTGCGGCTATACTTTATCCGACTTGTTTTATTACGACGCAGTTTTAAAAAACTGTGAAAAATCTCTTGAAAAGATAAGGATTTTCAGTTATAATTACGAAATGATTTTTTTCGTCGGTTGTCCCCTTATGAAAGACGGATCGATATATAATACCGCGGTTGCGGTATCGAAGGGAAAAATACTCGGCGTCGTGCCGAAAAAATACGTTCCGAACTACAACGAATTTTATGAAAAAAGGCATTTCTCAGGCGCGCCGACGGAACTTTCGGATATTACCGTAAACGGAAAAAAATATCCGTTCGGAACGAATATAATTTTTTGCGACGCGGTAAATCCCGATCTCAAAATTTCCGCGGAAATATGCGAAGATCTCTGGACGGTTGAATCGCCGTCAAACGAGCACTGCGTAAACGGCGCTACTTTGATCGTAAACTTATCCGCGAGTAACGAAATAATAGGAAAGGCGGAATACAGAAGAGCTATCGTTTCAAATCAGTCGGGCAAATGCGTTTGCGCTTACGTTTATTCGGACGCTGGACTTTACGAATCCACTACCGACTTGATTTTTTCAGGACATAATATAATTGCCGAAAACGGTAAAATTTTATCCGAAACAGAGTTGTTTTCATACGATACCGCAATAGCGGACGTCGATATCTCGTTTTTGGAATTTGAAAGGCGCAAATCGTTTAATTACGATTTTGAAAAGGGGCAGTATATTCGCGTGGATTTTTCTTTAAAAACGGAAAATGCGGAATTTATCCGCGAATTTCCGAAAATGCCTTTCGTGCCTTCTGAAAACGCGGAACTTTCCGCCAGATCCGAACTAATCGTAAATATGCAGGCTAACGCGCTCGCAAGGCGAGTTTCGCATACGAAAGCGAAAACGCTCGTAATAGGTATTTCCGGCGGTCTTGACAGCACTTTGGCTCTTCTGTCGGCCTGTAAAACCGTCGATCTTCTCGGCAGGAGCAGAAAAGATATTCTCGCTATAACGATGCCTTGTTTCGGAACGACGGAACGGACGAAAAACAATTCCGTATCGCTTGCGGAAGAACTCGGCGTTACTTTAAAGACGATCGATATAACCGAAAGCGTAAAAAGGCATTTCGAAGATATAGGTCAGAGCGAAAATTCGCAGGACGTTACGTACGAAAATTCGCAAGCGAGAGAGAGAACGCAGGTCTTAATGGACGTCGCGAACAAGACGGGCGGCATAGTAATCGGTACGGGCGACCTTTCCGAACTTGCTCTCGGCTGGGCGACGTATAACGGCGATCATATGTCGATGTACGGCGTAAACTGTTCCGTTCCTAAAACTCTCGTTAAACATCTCGTAAGTTATATGGCGAAAAAAACGGGAGGAAAAGCGGAAGAAATTTTAAACGATATTCTTTCAACGCCCGTAAGCCCCGAATTACTCCCCGCGAAAGACGGCGAGATCGCGCAAAAAACTGAAGATATCGTAGGACCTTACGTGCTTCACGACTTTTTCCTCTATTATTTTGTCAGGATGGGATACGCGCCGTCTAAAATTTATAAAATCGCAGTAAAAACCTTTGAAAACGAATTTGACTGCGATACGGTTTACAAGTGGCTCGGTAACTTTATCCGCAGATTTTTCACTCAACAATTCAAAAGGTCGTGTATTCCCGACGGCGTTAAACTCGGCAGCGTTTCGCTTTCGCCTCGCGGGGATTGGCGTATGCCGAGCGACGTTTCCTTCGATACTTGGATAAAAGACCTTGAAAGCGTATGAAAATAAAAATCTGATTTTATAACGCGACCGCCTTTCGGCGGTCGCGCTCTTTATTTTTCCTCGATTTCCTACATTTTCGCACTCTGTTCGGTTTTGCACTTTATCGTTACGTCGATTTCCGTGTCGGCAAGTACCGTTGACTTTAATTTCTCGTAACTGAAATAGTGAAATTTATACAGAGTCTCTTTAAAGTCGAAGAGGTCGCAATCAGCCTCTTTTATCTTGATAAGCATATTTTCTATCGTGGTTTTAATTCGGTTTTCCGCCTCTTTAAGAACTTTTTCTTCAATTTCCGCCGTGGTAACGAGTTCTTTTACGGGAACGCTGTCGTAAACGTCCTCTATCTGGCAAAGAAGATGAAGATTTACTTCAAACCGAGGCTTGCCGTCTTTAACGTAAAAAGCGTATTTTTTATAGGATTCGTTCAATCCGAAAATCACGTCGGTTTTTTTGCCGTTAAATTCTATTCCGTCAAGTTCTATAAGCGTATCAATGGAATTTTTTCGCTTAATATTGAAAAAAAGCGTTTCCAGAGACGTGAGTTTACCGACGTTCACGCCCTTCTTGAATATAAGAGTTTCGGTTGCGTCGAATATATATTGTTCTTCCGATTTATTTTCTTTCTGTCCCGACTGACCGCCTTTGTTGTCCTGCGATTTCGTTTCGAGTTTTATCCTTCTTATAAAGGGCATATATCCGCTTTCCGACTTGGAATAATATCCCTTTGAAAATTCTTTTACGTCGGTATCGGCTATTTTATCAGATTTCGCTATGTCCTTGCTCAATATTTTCTCTATGGCAAGAGAAGATATCGAGTCGAGAGGAGTACAGGAAGAAAGCACTTCTTCCGCCTTGTCGTCGCACGCCGCTAAAATCGCCGAATCTTCGATTTTATCGCTTCTTATAAAATAATTTATGTGATACATAATATCCGATTTAAGCGTCGTTTTCCCTAATAAAATCAGGTTACAGAAAGAAAGCATAGGATACCAGCCCGTATTTATGCCTATGTTATCCAGCGCGGCGGCGACGGTTTTTCCCTTTCCCGTGACAAGCGCGTCCTCATTCGATATCGTCGTGCTTGACGCTTGCGGTATGGCGATCTGCGCGCTTAACGTATATTGATTTTGCTCTTCTTCGTAATCGATCCCGAGCGCGACTATAATAGCGGTCCTTTCTATATCGACGAGCCCGAAGTCGTTCGTAAAAAAGAGCAGCATTGCGACGGATATTAAAATAAGGGATAATTTCGATCGGATAAATTTCATTTCGATACTCGTCCTTTATTGAAAAATACAGTTAAAAACGGCAAAACGTAAGCCATAAACAGGATAAACCATATTAAATAATTCTGTATAAAACCGAAAGTATAGAAATAGACGTTTTCGGTTGTAATCATTATTATCGCCATAAGCGCGTTTACTCCTATCGCGGCGAAAATCCTGTGCTTTATAGGGAAAACTTTTAAAATGCAGTAAGTCGAAAACAAAAGCGGAATGGCTGTGGCGTAAACGCTTGAAATTATATACGCAAAATTCGCAATATAATCTATTCTTCCGATATTCGCGAGGGCGACGCTGTATTTGCCCATCCTTATCGGCGCGAAAAACTGCCTTACCGTAAGAGGTCCGAATTCCGCGTAAAGTACCATGATAAAAAATATGACCGCTATCGCCGCCGCTACAAAACTTAAAATGATCTTTTTCTTATAGTGTTTTTCCTTTTTGAAATGCCCGAGCATAAACAAAAGGTACGAACTGTCCGCATACCACATTGCGCTTTTCAGTGCTCCGACGCCTATTTCCGAAGGTTTTACGCCTATCACGGGCAGTAATTCCGAAAATTTAGCGGAAGGGACGGCAAGGGAAATAAGAATCACGTAAGCGAAAATCGTGAGCCATATCGAAATATCCGCGCATCTTCCTATCGCTCTTATGCTTTTATATGAAAAAAAAGAGGAAAAAACAAAAAAAAGTATAAAAATAGACAAGCCCGAAACGGTCTGATAGAGTGAAGTTTCAATATAGTTTTTCTGTTCGATCAGCGGGACGTATGCCTTTACGAAGAAAAAAATTCCGTAAAATAAATAAACGGTTTTCGCCGTTTTATCCCCGACGTTTACGCTTATTATTTCATAAAGAGATTTGCCGCCGTATTTATCGTTTAAATGCAGGACAAATAAAAGTACCATTCCGTCCGCGAGAAAATTAAGCGCGGCGGATATCCAGAACGATTCTTTTGCAAAACCTGCGGTAACAGCAGGCATTACGAGAAGTTTTACGACTGTCGTAAACGCGGTGAAAGTAAAACATATTTGTCTGACGTTTATTTTTTCTGTCATTTTCCGTCAACCTTTTGTCTGATTTTATTTTTTGCACGGAAAGTGAGAGGTCTTTTTTCCATGCCTATAACGTTATCCATATAAAGTCCGTCTTGCAGATCGTTAAATATAAGCGGAGAATACGGGGCAATATACGGCGAGCCGTAATTTTCCTGTGTAGAAAGATAACAGATAAGAAAAGCGGCAAAAAGAAGTACGCCGTAAACGCCTACGGAACCGGAAATTATCAAAATCACGAACCGTAAAACCGAATTCGTTTCGATAAGTTCGGGAATAGCGTAAATACTTATTCCGGAAAGGGCCATTATAAGTATGGCGGGAGTCGAAACTATGCCCGCGTTGACCGCCGTTTCGCCGAGAACGAGCGCGCCGACTACCGCGAGAGCCATGCCGACGTATTTAGGCATCCTTACGCTCGTTTCGTTCAGTATTTCAAACGTTAAAAGTATGAAAAACATCTCGATACTCGGTGAAAACGGGATATCTTTTATTCCGTTTACTATCGTAAGAAGAAAATTAAGCGGAATAAGTTGCAGGTGAAAAAGTTGCGCCGCGACGAAAAGTCCCGGAAGGAAAATCGAAAAAACTATCGCGATGACTCGCAAAAAACGCAGAAGATTTGCTCTGTAAGTCGAAACGTAATAATCTTCCGCACTCTGAAAATCTTCGAGAAGAACGTAAGGAAGAGTTATAACGAAAGGCGAGCCGTCAACGATTATTCCGACTCTTCCTTCGAGCATCCTTTCCATAAGTACGTCCGGTCTTTCGGTCGCGCCGGATTGTTTGAAAAGAGAAGTTTTTCTCTCGTTCAGAAATTTTGACACGTAAGAACTGTCGGGGATTCCGTCAATATTGATTTTTTTGAGTTTTTCCCGAACTTTTTTGACGAGCGTCGGATTTGTAAGCCCTTCGATATAGGTAAACGCGATCGCGGTTTTAGTATATTTTCCCGCCGTTAATATTTCAACTTTGAGGTCGGAAGATTTAAGATACCGCCTCAAAAGACTTAAATTCGACTGTATGCTTTCATTAAAACCGTTTCTCGGACCTCTGACCGAAAGTCCTGTCGGAGGCTCGGAAATGGCGCGCACCTGAAATTTTTTCAGATCGACGGATATTCCTTTTCTCTTTCCGTCGAAGAGAATAACGGCGTGCCCCGAAAGAATATCGTCAACGCACTCGTTTATCTTTTGTTTTATCTTTACGTTGGCGAGAGTGATGCTTTTAGCCATATTTCTGACCAAAGTCAGGCTCTCGAACTTCTGAAGAGGAGCGATAACTTCGAGTCCGAGAAGTTCTTTATCCGTTATCGAATCGACGTATATCGCCGCCGCTTGTACGTCTCCGACGGTAAACTCGAAAAAAATGATGTCGTCGCTGCCGAGTATCGCTTTTAATGCTTTAAGATTGTAATCGAGTTCGGGCGTTATATTCATAATTTAAATTATCGGTTTTTTGAAAAAAATTTATTATCGAATTTTTAAGTTTTACAGGATAACGTTTGATATTTATGCCAAAATATGATAAAATTTTACATAAGTATGATATACGATATTGCGGATTTGAGAATAAACATAGAAAATAAACTTCCTTTTACCGCTCGGTTTTGCGAAGGTTATCTTTCGCCCGATCAGGAAAGCGAGCCCGCTTTTTCGGTAAAAGTCACTAACGAGCAGTTTTTCAAAGAAAAAGAAGTTTCGGATAAATTTTCCGACGGATATATTGAAAATATCTGTCTTTACAGAAATATCTGCAATCTTATGCCGTATTACGACAGGTTTTTACTTCACTCGTCCGTCGTGGAATACGATGGAAAGTGCTACGCATTTTTAGGACACAGCGGGGCTGGGAAGTCAACTCACTCGCGCCTCTGGCTTAAATATCTCGAAAACGCGAAAATCCTTAACGGCGACAAGCCGATCGTCCGCGAGTCGGAAGAAGGTTATATCGCTTACGGCACTCCGTGGATGGGCAAAGAAGGCTTGGGCTATAAGGGAAAAGGGAAGATATACGCGATCTGCTTTATAGAGCAGGCGTTGAAAAACGAGATAATCCCTTTAAGCGCGTCTTTGACCGCCGACAGGCTGTTTTCTCAGATTTTATTGCCCGACGACGCGGAAAGCGTTATGAAAACGATGACTATGGCGGACAACTTTATCAAAAGAGTGCCGTCTTTCGTGCTGAAATGCGATATATCGGAAGAGGCTTTCAGAACTTCTTTCGACGTTTTGACGAGGTGCTGATATGGATAATGGTATTTTAAAAACGGATATCGTCGAAATCCTCAAAGAAAACGGGAAATACGTCGGGACGACCGTAGGCGTTAGTATGCTGCCGATGATAAAGAGCGGCAAAGACGTAGTTGTAATCGTTCCGAAAACCGAAAAACTTAAAAAATACGACGTCGCTTTATACATCAGGAAAGACGGCGCTTACGTGTTGCACAGAGTTTTACAGCCCGTCGAAAAAGGTTACGTGATAAGGGGCGACAACTGTTATTCCGACGAACACGTTTCCGAGGACACCGTTATAGGCGTTCTTGAAGGTTATTTCAAAGGCGAAAAATACATTGACTGCAACACCGACGAAAAATACAGAAAATACGCCGAAAAAAGAGTGAAAAATTATAAATTGAGGCGATTTTTCGTCGTTCCGCGGCGAAAAATCTTATCGTTCGCGCACCGAGTTTACCGAAAAATATTCAAAAAAAAGTGAAATCCGAATTTTTCGGATTTTTTTATTTTTCTATTTAAATCATTTGACAGACGCAATACTTCGTGATATGATGTATTATGTAAAGAGAGGTATGAAATGGACGCACAATTAAAACGCGGGCTATTGGACGTTTGCGTTTTGTCCGCCATAAAAAACGACGAATCATACGGCTATAAGATCATAAAGGATATGAAACCGTACTTGGAAATGTCGGAATCGACGTTATATACTATACTCAAAAGGCTTGAAACGGCGGAACTTCTGACGGTAAGAACGGCGGAACACGACGGCAGGCTGCGGAAATATTACAAAATAACGAAAAACGGGCTGAAACGCATAGAAAACTTCAAAGAAGAGTGGAGAGAAGTAATGTCGATATATAAATTTGTCAGTAAGGAGAGCGGCAATGAATAAGCAAGAATTTCTCTGCGAGATAAGAAAAGGATTGAAAGGCCTTCCCGAAAAAGACGTCGAAGAGCGAATAAGTTTCTACGGCGAGATGATAGACGACAGGATGGAAGAAGGCAAGACCGAAGAACAAGCGGTCGCGGAAACGGGAACGCCTGACGAAATTGTTTCGGGAATAATCGCGGATATTCCTTTATCAAAGATAGTAAAAGAGAAGATAAGACCGAAGCGGTCGCTCAAAGTTTGGGAAATCACTCTTTTTATTTTCTTTTCCCCGATACTTTTTTCGCTTTTGATTGCCGCGATTGCGGTTGTTTTCTCGCTTTTTACAGTTTTGTTTTCTCTCGCGATATCTCTTTACGCGGTCGATCTCGCCGTCGCGGCGGCGTCGCTTTACGGTTTGTTTTCTTTTGTCGTAATATCGGCGAGAGGAAATCCGTCTGTCGGAGCGGCGTTTCTCGGTATAGCGATATTCTGTATCGGAGCGGCTATACTTTTGTTTTACGGCTCGAACTATGTTTTGAAAAAGTTTTTCGTTCTTTTAAAGAATACCGCGCTTTTATTTAAGAGATCCGTCATCGGAAAGGAGAAAATGAAATGAAAAAAGTTTTTATAATTACGGCAATTGTTCTGATGGCGATAGGTTTTTCCGTTTTTTTCGGCGTGATGGTCGTTCACGGTTTCGATTTTTCATGGCTCGACGCGCGTGATTTTGAAACGAACACCTATAATATAACCGAAAATTTTGACGATATGACTATCTGCGTAAAAACCGCGGACGTTTATTTTATGCCGTCCGAAAACGAAAAGTGTAGCGTTATATGCTTTGAAGAAGTAAAACGGAAACACTCCGTCGAGGTGACGGAAAATACGCTCAATATAAAAGCGGAAGGCGAAAAGGCGTGGTACGAATACGTCGGCTTTTCGATCAAAAGTCCGTCAGTTACCGTAAAACTTCCTCTCAAAGTTTATAAAAATCTTTCGGTAAAAACGAGTACGGGCAATATAAGCGTCGCAGAAAATTTTATTTTTGAGAACGTTTCTTTAATCGGCTCTACCGGCAACGTAAACTTTCTTTCGTCCGCAAGCGACAATATAACGATAAAAACGAGTACGGGAAACGTGAATATATCCGATTCTGCCGCAAAAGATCTCGATATAACCGTTTCAACGGGGAATATTTCGGTCAATTCTGCGGTTTTTCAAACGATAAACGCAACCGTAAGCACGGGCAACGCTCGGTTTACAGGTATTAGATGCAAGACCTTTTTTACGGAAGGATCGACGGGAAATATCGTTCTTAACGACGTACTCGCGGAAGAACGAATTTATATAAAAAGAAGTACGGGCAATGTGAAATTCGACGGTATCGACGCCGCGGAAATCGAAGTAAGAACGTCAACGGGCGACGTAAAAGGCTCTTTGCTTTCGGGGAAAATTTTCTCGACTGACTCCGATACGGGAAAAATCAATGTTCCGGAGTCTGCTGCGGGCGGGAAGTGCGATATTAAGACGAAAACGGGAG
>CADBSX010000086.1 GCA_902797515.1 uncultured Eubacteriales bacterium
CCGCGTTCGAGCGTCAGTCTGCAACCGCCGCACATGCCCGTTCCGTCTATCATTACGGGATTCATCGAAACGGTGACGGGAACGCCGAAAGGCTTGGCGGTAAGCGTTACGAATTTCATCATTATAAGCGGACCTATCGCTATTATCATATCGAATTTTTCGCCGCTTTCGAGCATTTCTTTAAGAGGAAGAGTGACGTTGCCGCTTATTCCGTAAGAGCCGTCGTCGGTGCAGACGACGTATTTTTCCGAACACGCCGAAAACTCTTCTTCGAGAATAACGAGGTCTTTCGTCCGAAATCCCGCTATGCTGACGACTTTCGCGCCGCGTTTTTTGAGCGCCTCGGCAATCGGCAGGGCTATCGCGCAGCCTACGCCGCCGCCTACGACGCAAACCTTTTCAAGTCCGTCTATCTCCGTCGGATTGCCGAGCGGACCTACGAAATCGCGCACGCAGTCGCCCTCGTTTTTTGCGTTCAGTTTTTCGGTGGTCGCGCCGACGACCTGAAAAATTATCCTTACCGCTTTTTCTCCGTCCGTTCCCGCGACGGTGAGCGGTATTCTTTCGCCCTCTTCGTCAACTCTCAAAATGATAAACTGTCCCGCTTTCGCCTTTTTCGCCACGAGCGGAGCGTCGATATACATCTCTGTAACGGTCGGATTGAGTATTCTTTTTTTCAGTATTTTATACATTGTCAAGCCTCTTTAAGTATTCCACGAGTCGGGGATCTTCCTGTTTGCTTTGAACCACTCCGATTTATACAGCGGCTCGGAATTGTTTTCGTTCGAGCAACTTACCGTGAGAGCCCCGCCGCCTATCCATACCACTATGTTCCCGTTGAAACTCACGAACTCGTCGTTGTCGTAATCCACGCAAAGAGTAGTCACGTAAACTCTGTTCGTCCATACCGAAATATTGTCTATGAACTTTTGAGTCGGGAACTGATTTTCGTTCGTCTTGGTGTATTCCGGACTGCCCGCGCAGCAGCATACGCAGCAGATCTCGGGCTTGAACGTTTCGAGGAACGCCGCCGAACTGCTCGTCTTGCTCCCGTGATGCCCCGCCTTGTAGAGATCGACTTTAAAGGAAGAGAAGTCCTTTTCGGGATGATCGGTCTTATACCTTTCCGCGAGGATAAGTTCGCCCTTTTCTTCGAGGTCGCCCGTGAAGAGGAAGTTGTATTCGTCGTCGAAAGTTATCATACAAGACACCGAGTGATTGTTTTCGCCCGAGCCGTCTTTCTCGAAATAATACTTGTTGTAAAGTATTTCCATCTTCGTCTTTTCCGCGACGTCGTAAACTCTTTTCGCGCCGTTTTCGTTATTATAGCACTCCGCGGCGGTGTAGTGTTTCGCGCCTTTTTCGACTTCCGCGGCGAGTTCGCGCTTATAGTTCTTATACATCGTCGAACTCTCTTTCTGGTTGGTCTGCGCGAAATCTATTATCGTTTTGCACTCGTACAGGTCGAATATCGAATCTACCTTTTCGGGCGTCGCGAATCCCGCGTAGTGGTCCTGATGCGCGTGAGTTACTATCACGTATTCTATTTTTCCGTCCGTGACGTACTCGTCGAGATACGCTTTCACCGTCGGCACGCTGTTGCTCTTCGAGCCGCAGTCGATAAGTATTTCGGTATCGCCCGTCTTTATAAGAGTGCAGTCGCCCGTGTACTTGTTGCCGAGTTCGAGGAAATGCACGGATATCTCCGCCTGCGTTTTATCGAACGCCGCGGTCGATACTTCCTCGCTTTCCGAAGATTTGGAATAAAACGTTTCCGTATGTACTTCCAGAATATCCGTCGTCAGATTTTCGGTGAATTTCGCCTCCGCGACGTAAAGCGGAAGAACGAGCCCCGCGACGAGCCCGATAATTACGGCGAAAACCGAGAGGACGGCGGTAAGTCCCGCCGAAAACTTCTTTTTATTTCTTCTTGCCATATCACTCACCGCTCTCGCTCTCTTCAACGAAGGTAACGAGCCTTACTTTTTTTATTTTATAGACGAAACCGAGTTTGAGGGATTTAACCGAATAGGAAATATAATAAGTTCCTACCTCGTCGGCGTAATATCCGCCGTTTTCATCCCGTTTAAGATTTGTTTCGACGACCGCTTTTCCCGAAAAGTCGAGACCGAATTCCCGTATGTCCGCGCCCTCGTCCGTATAGACTTCGCCGAGCGTGAGAGTCAATTCGTCGCTCCCTTTCAGTTCGAATTTGTCGTTCTTGCCGAGCATAAAGCAAGCGACCGCGCCTACCGCGAGCGCGGCGAGGAAAGAGATCAGC
>CADBSX010000087.1 GCA_902797515.1 uncultured Eubacteriales bacterium
CGAGATCCTATGACCATACCCCGCGAGCGGGGCCCCTGTCCAAAATATTTTGCTAATGCAAAACATTGACATAAGCAGGGCAAGAGGACGGTTTCAGGATGACAGTATAATTAAGTGTCATTCTGAAACGGGCAAACTATGACGGGCAAATGAAGAATCTCACTTAAAATATAGTAGATCCTTCCGTAGTCCGTCAAGCGGGGGCGTGTCAGGATGACAATAAAATTAAGTGTCATTCTGAACCGACTTTCCCGACGGACAAATGAAGAATCTACTTTAATTAAAGCGAGATCATTCATAAGCAGGGCAAGAGGTCGGTTTCAGGATGACGGGGCGGCGCGTTCAGAACTCTCGATTACGCCCGCCGCAAAAAAAAGCCGTTTATAAATATCGGTTCTTTCGTTTTCAATAAATGAAATCTTTTATAACCGAAACCATATCTTCTCTTCTTCCGTCGTAAAAAGCCGCGTAATATCCGCCCTTTTTATGCGCGGATAACACTGCGAGACGAGCGGAAAGCATTCTGAAATACGCTCCCTCGCTTTCTTTACAGTCGCTCATATACAATAGCGATACGCCGTCCTCTTTTTCTATTCTTTCGGCGGGAATATCCTGCGGCGCGTCGCCGAGAAATATCCCCTCGGTATGATCGCCGTCGGCAAGAATTATCGGCGCGTTTCTGCCCGATAATTCGCTTAAATACGAATAACCGTCGCCGAATTTCCTTATTTTTATCCTCTTATATCCCCTTTTTATCGCACCGCAAAAGACGGGCGGCGCGTCGTCTTTTACGACCGTTCCCGACACGCTCGAAAAGGTGTTTCTTATCTCCGTTTTTATTCCCGTTCCGATAAGCGGTATCGCGGCGTCGGGAAACAGCACGCTCGCGCCGAATTCGCCGAGACGGCGTATTTCCCCGTACGATATTTCTTTTATCGTCTTTTCTTTCCCCGTTTCGGCGGGATCGAAAGGACTTATCCCGTTTACGTCGGTAAAATTCAGATAGGTTTCCGCGCCGAGCGCCCTCGCGACTATCGCGCCGCTCATATCCCCGCCGCCCCGCGCGAAAGTCTTTATCGTTCCGTCCGGTTTCGAGCCGTAAAAACCGCCCGTGACGAATTTCCCGTACCGTTTATAAGTTTCGGACAATAAAAAACACGAGTATTCGAGGTTAAGTCTTCCGTCGTCGTAGAATTTTATAACGTCTGCGGCGTCGATGAATTTCAAGCCCGAATATTCGGCGAAAAGGCGGGAATACAGATATTCCCCTCTCGACAATAAAAAATCGGGCGAAGAGTTTTTGAGCAACTCCCGCCCGATAATCGCAAGTTCTTTTTCTATATCCGTTTTCGCCCTTATCGCGTTCTTTAAAAGATACAGCCTTTCGCATATCGCCGATAAACTCTTTTCGGGGGATTTCCCCGCCGCGACGTCGTCTCGCGCTTTTATAAGCGCGTCCGTTATTTTCGGATAATTTTCAGTCTTACCGCCCGCCGACACCACCGTCGCCGCGACGTCTTTTTCGCAAAGTACCTTTTGAAGGACGAGCGGAAACGTGTTTTCGTCCGCCATCGACGTCCCTCCGAATTTTGCGACTTTCATCAATAATACATCACCACGAAAACGAACGCCGCGAGCGCAAGCGACAATATTCCCGTAAATATTCCGACCGCTATCTTTTTTCCTACGCTTTCTTTATTTTCACCGTTCATAATAAAACCTCTTTTTCTTATTTATCCGTTTAAGTTCCTGATTATTTTTTCTTGTCGAGAAATTCCTGCCAATAATACTCTTTCAAGGTCTGGCGGAGCATTTCCGAATCGGCGTAACGCTTTATCCTGCCGCCCTGCGCTATGGATATTATCCCCGTTTCTTCCGAAACGATAAGCGAAGTGACGTTTATCGTTTCCGTAATGCCTATTCCCGCGCGGTGACGAGTGCCGAGGTCTTTCGGAAGGTTTACTTCCTGCGAAAGAGGAAGGAAACAGCCCGCCGCGTGTATCTTCGTTCCGTTTATTATCATCGCGCCGTCGTGAAGCGGCGTTTTCGGGAAAAATACGCTCTCGATAAGTTGCGAAGATATGAACGAATCGAGAACTACGCCGCTCTCTATTACCGATTTCGGCATATTGTCGTTCGCGAGGATTATTATCGCGCCGACGTCGTTTTTCGACATATTCTGCAACGCTTTGACTATCTCGTCTATATAGTCGTTCACTGAGCCCGTCTGCGAACTCTTATCCACGTGTCTGGTCTTTATTTCGCCCGTCTTTTTAGAGCCTCTTTCCCAGATGTCGCGCTTTATTTCAGTTCCGAAAAGAGCGATGACCGCTATTACGAAAAGGCACGGAACTATGAAATAAGACAGCCCCATAAGCGAATCTTTCGTCTCGACCGACATAAAAACCACGCCCGTCGCCACGACGAAAACTATAAACAATACGCCGAGAAGTTGAGCGTTGTTTTTATTGAGCGTCCGGAAGGTGTAATAGAATATCGCCGTCAAAAGCAATATGATCGGTATCCACATATACGTTCCCGTAAAAGTGCCTGTCACCTTGTCGAAAATTTCCGTAAGTTTGTCCATATTTTTCTCCTTCTGTTTCAAAACGGCTATGAAACGAGTACCGTAAGTATCCCGTTCCACACCGCGGAAGTCTGATCGGTTCTGCCCTGTTTGAAAGCCTCGTCGTAACGGGATAGGGCGTCCACTATCTTCATAAGCCTTTTCGGCGTGAATTTCTTTGCCTGCGCGCGGGATTTTCTCACGACGAAATCCCGCGTTCCGAGCGACTTCGCCAAAGCCGCGTCGTCCTCTTTGCTCACGGAAACGTATAAAAGCGTCCTGAAATGATAGTACAGCGACACGAACAGCCTCTGACTGTCGCCCGTATTTCCGAGAGTTTCCCTTATAGCCTCGTAAGCCTTGTCGCGGCGTTTGTCGGCGATAAAGTCAACCGCTTTATACACTTCGTAGTCGGTATCCTTGCTGCAAACTTCTTCCACCGCCTCTTCGGTGACGACTTTTTCTTCCGCGCAATAGGAAATAAGTTTACCGACTTCGCCGTTTATCCTCGTCATATCGTAGCGGCAGAATTCCGCTATTTTTCTGACCGCCTCCGGCATAAACACGACGCCGTATTTTTTGCCCTCGCCGTATATCCACGAAGCGATAAGCGTTTCGTCGCCTTTCGAGCAATCGACCGTGACAACGCCCGAAATCGAGGATATCTGGTCGCTCTTCCCCGAATTTTTTATTATCAGAACGGACGAGGCGTTCGGCTCTTCCGCATATTGTTTCAATTTCTTCACGTCGGCGGCGAGAGGATAGTATTCTTTGATTATTACCACTCTCTTGTCGCTCATAAACGGAAAACTGCCGAGCGCGGAAAAGACCGCGCCGATATCGGCTTTCGCCTCCGCGCCCTCGAACACCGAGAGATTGAGGTCGGGCTCGGACAGGCACGCGCCGCAAATGAGTTTTACGGAATAGTCGAGAAAAAAGGCGTCGTCGCCCGTAAGAAGATATACGGGGCTCACTTTTTCGGCGAGACTTTTTTTCAATTCCTTAAATTTCATATCGCACCTTTGTCGTCCGACGTTTCTATTATATTACTATAATATCTTTATTTTGCGTTTTTGTCAATAATTTTCTCGCAATTGCCGCCTTTTTGTTTGCAAAAAACGCGACTTGGTGGTAAAATAAAACGGTGATCGACGAAAAAGCCGAATTTTACGGCATCATGCACGAAGGAGAAATTATTTATGAGATACTGCGTTTTGTACAACCCTCTCGCGAATAACAAAAAAGGAAAAGAAGAGGCTGAAAAACTGAAAGAAATTTTAAGCGGCGACGAAATTGAATTTTTCGACGTTACGGAAATACCGTCTTATAAGTCGTTTATCAGCGAAAAAGCGGGGAACGATCCGATAGTCCTCTGCGGCGGCGACGGAACTTTGAACCGCTTTGCGAACGACGTCCGCTCTTATCCCTATACGAACGAAATATTTTACTTCGCGACGGACAGCGGGAACGATTTTCTGAAAGATATAGGCGGAGATAAAAATTCCGTCGTGAATATAGGCAAATATTTAAAAGACCTGCCGACCGTTTCGGTAGGCGGGAAAGAATACGCGTTTTTGAACAACGTCGGTTTCGGTATAGACGGATACTGCTGCGAAGTCGGCGACAAATTGAGGGAAACGTCGGATAAGCCTATAAATTACGCGGGAATCGCGATAAAAGGTCTGCTCTTCAAATACAAGCCGACGGGCGCGAAAATAACCGTTGACGGCAAGACTTACGAATTCAAAAAAGTGTGGCTCGCTCCGACTATGAACGGCAGATTTTACGGCGGCGGCATGATGCCTACGCCCGATCAGGACAGGCTCGATCCCGAACGCAAACTCTCGGTTATGGTAATGAAAGGCGGAAAGATCAGAACGCTCCTCGCTTTCCCGAAGATATTCAAAGGCGAACACGTCGCGAAGAAAAAACAGGTGTTCATATTCACAGGTAAAGAGATAACCGTCGAATTCGACCGCCCCGTCGCGATACAGATAGACGGCGAGACCATTCTCGGCATGACGACCTACACCGCAACTTCCGCCGCGTCGGCGGCGGAAGAAAAGACCGCTTAAAAGATAATTAAAGTTTTTGTCGCCGCCCCTTTCGGGGCGGCTTTTTCATACATAAAAAAACGCGCGTTGCCGATAATAATGTGCGTATGATAATAGCGCGGAAAAGAAAATTTGGCGGTGCGCTGAAAGGCGCGGCGATAATCTCGATAGGCGGACTTCTCGCCAAGATCCTCGGCGCGCTTTACCGTATTCCGCTGACGAATATACTCAAACCGGAAGGCATGGGCGTATATCAGACCGTTTTCCCCGTATATACCGTCTTGCTGACCTTTTCTTCGACGGGAATACCGTCCGCCCTTTCAAAGATAATCGCGTCCGGCGAAAACGAAAAAGCGGTGCTGAAAAAAGCCCTCTCGCTCTTCTTGCCGCTCGGACTTCTCGGCTCTCTCTTGATGGCCGCTCTCGCCTATCCCCTCTCGCTCGGTCAGGGGAACGGCGACGCCTTTTTTTCGTATCTCGCGCTCGCGCCCTCGGTCGCGCTCGTTTCCGTCATCTCGTGTTACAGGGGATATTTTCAAGGGAAAAAGAATATGCTCCCTACCGCCCTTTCGCAGACCGTCGAACAGGCGGTGAAACTCGCCGTAGGACTTCCCCTCTGCTATTTCTTCGCCTTATCGCCGAGATCGGGCGGCGCGCTCGCGTGCCTCGCCGTAACCGCGAGCGAACTATCCGCGCTTATATATCTCAAAACGAAATCGGCGAAACCGCTTTCCGAAACGCCCGCCTCTGATGCCGCTTTCGGCTTTAAACGGCTTATATTCACCGTCGTTCCCGTGACGCTCTCCTCGCTCGTCATCCCGCTCGCGAGAGTATTCGACAGTTTCGCCGTGATAAACGTACTCGGCTCTTACTCGGCGGACGCGACCGCTCTTTACGGCATTTACACCGGAAGCGTGGAATCGGTCGTCGGCGTTCCCGTCGCCGTCTGTTACGGATTGGCGGTCGCGTCTATTCCGCACGTCGCCTCCGCCGTCGCGGAAAAAAACGCGGCGAGAACGAGAGAACTTATCTTCCGCGCCGTCTCTCTTACTTTACTTTTCGCCGCGCTTCTCGGCGGGGCTCTGTCACTTCTCGCCGTACCTTTTACGGAAATAACCTACCGCGGACTTTCAGCCGCAGATCGCGCTCTTACTGCCGATCTTCTCTCTTTCTCTTTTCCGTGCGTGATTTTGCTGTCGCTGCATCAGACTTCTTCCGCCGTCCTTATCGCGGAGGGAAAGCCTTTCGCTCCGTGTATTTTCGCGGCGGCGGGCGTTCTTTTAAAAGCCGCGATAGAAGTTTTATTGCTTAAAATTCCCGAAATAAATATTTTTGCGGCGCTTATATCCGATTTTTTCTGTTATTTGATTGCGGTTTTTCTCGATTTGGTATATATTATTAGTATAAACAAAATTAAGAGAGGCAAGAAAATCGCATATGAAAATTATTCTGGCGGGCGCGGGAATTAAACGCGGAGATATGAGCATGGCCGCATACGAGGCGGTGAAAAATTCGGACAAGGCGTTTTTGAGGACCGCTCTTTCCGATACGGGACGGTGGATAAAAGAAGTATTCCCCGATATCGAGCCGCTCGACTACATATACGAAAAATCGAGAAATTTCGATACGCTTTCGAAAAATCTCGCTAAAACCGTTCTCGACGCCGCGAAAACTTCCGACGTCGTTTACGTCGTTGACGGCTCGCCCTTTTGCGACCGTTCGTGCGCGGAAATACTTAAAAAGAGAAAAGACGCGGTCGTTTTTGACGGCGTTTCAAAGGGCGAAAGTTTTATTTCTTTCCTTCCCGAACTCGCAGGCGCGGGATTCGCCGCCCTTTCCGCTTACGATTTAAGCGGAAAGATAGGTTTCACGCCGTGCGTTATTTACGATGCGGATAACGCGTTTATCGCCGGAAAAGTGAAAATTTTACTTTCGGACGAATTCGGCGACGAGGCGGAAATATATAAAATACACGCAGGAAGAGCGGAAAAGATCAAAGTTTACGAAGCCGACAGGGGCGACGAATTCGACTACTCTACCGCTTTTATCGTTCCGAAAACCGAACTCACTCGGAAAAAGAGGTTTCGTTTCGACGACCTTATCGACATACTCGATATTCTCCGCTCGGAAAACGGCTGTCCTTGGGATAAGGCGCAGACCAAAGAAAGCGTCAGAAAAGACCTTATAGAAGAAACTTACGAACTCGTTGACGCGATAGAAAAAGGCGACGACGACGCCATCTGCGAAGAGGCGGGCGACGTTATCCTTCAAGCGGCGTTTCAATGCGTATTCGGTAAAGAACGGCTCGCCTTTACTCCTACCGACGTCATAAGCGGGATATGCTCTAAACTTATTTCGAGGCATACTCACGTTTTCGGCGACGACGTGGCGAAAGACGCCGCGTCCGCGCTCTCGCTCTGGGCGGACAATAAACAGAAAGAAAAAGGCATGAAAACGGGCGCGGATTATCTCTATTCCGTTCCATCGTGTTTCCCCGCCCTTATCCGCGCGGAAAAAGTCGGAAACAGGGCGAGAAAATACAATATGGACTTTGCGGGCGCGAACGACGCGCTTTCAAAACTCGTCGAAGAGATAAACGAGGCGAAACGCGAACTCGAAAGCGGGGATAAACGTAAACTCGAAGAAGAGTGCGGGGATATCCTCTTTGCCGCTACGAGTTTCATAAGGCTTTGCGGTGTGGAAAACGAACTCGCCTTGAAAGCCTCGACCGAAAAGTTTCTGAAGAGATTTAAAAAGGCGGAAGAACTCGCGATAAAAGACGGGAAAAACCTCAAAGAACTTTCCGCCGAAGAGGTAAACGGTTATTACGATGCGGCTAAAAAGGATTAAAATCGGAAAATACGAGACGGAAAACAACGTCTTTTTCGCGCCGCTCGCGGGATTTTCGGATTCGCCGATGCGGGAGATCTGCCTGTCTTTCGGCGCGGGACTCGCGTTTACGGAAATGGTGAGCGCGAAAGGAATACTCTACGAAAACGAAAACACGAAAGACCTTCTGACCGTTTCGCCCGCGGAAAAGATAAAATGCGCGCAACTTTTCGGAAACGATCCCTGTATCATGCGGCAAGCGGCGGAGAGCGAATACCTTTCCGATTTCGACGTTTTAGACGTGAATTTCGGCTGCCCTATGCCGAAGATATACAACAACGGCGAAGGCAGCGTGCTCCTTAAAGAGCCGAAACTCGCGGAAAAAATCATTTCCGAGTGCAAAAAGAGCGGAAAGGCCGTGACCTGTAAAATACGCGTAGGACTGACGGACGGAGATTTTCTCGGAAAAGACCTCGCGAAAGCCGCCGAACAGGGCGGCGCGGATCTTATAACCGTTCACGGCAGACCGAAAGAGAGGATATACGCGGGCGAAGTCGATTACGACAAGATCGCGGAAATAAAATCGTCGGTATCCGTTCCCGTTATCGCAAACGGCGGCGTCTTTACGGAAAAAGACGCGGATATCCTGTCGGAAAGGACGGGCGCGGACGGCGTGATGATTGCGAGAGGCGCGCTCGAAGATCCGTTTATATTTTCACGTATTACCGAAACTCCGCCCTTTTTAAAGGATAAAGAGGAACTTATTTACAGACACCTCGATATGCTGAAAAACCGATACGGCGACGAACTCTCCGCGGTGCGTTTCAGAAAACAACTTTGTCTTTATATCAAGGGCATGAAAAATTCCGTTTCCGTAAAACAGAAACTCGCTTATTTTTCC
>CADBSX010000088.1 GCA_902797515.1 uncultured Eubacteriales bacterium
ACTGGACGCAGGATACCGACGTAAACGGCGCGGTCAAGATCGCGAACGGAATAGGTTATGCCAACGGTTACGACGTTCAGATCGCTAAATACATAGCGGCGTCGCTCGGTTTTAAACTCGAAGTTTACGCGGCGGACTGGGATTCGCTTATCCCCGGAGTTCAGGCAGGAACTTACGACGCGGTTATCGCGGGCATGAGTCCCACCGCAGACAGAAAAGAGGAAGTTGATTTTACCGATTGTTATTACAATTCCAACCTCGTTGTGATTTATAAAAAATAATCATGCAGTTTTTCGTCGATATAGGTAATATAATATCAAAATATTATTTGAGACTGTTGAGCGGTTTGGGCTATACTATGCTTATAGCCCTTATCGGCACGGTGATAGGTCTTGTTATCGGTCTTTTTATGGGCATAATCAGGACTATCCCCGAATCGAAGAAAAAATCCGTGAGAGCGGTCCGTAAAGTGATAGATTTTATAATTACCGCATACGTTGAGGTGTTCCGCGGAACGCCGATGATGGTACAGTCTATGGTAATATTCTGGGGATTCGCTTTTGCGAACGGAGGGCAGACTCTTCCCCTTATCCCCGCAGGAATATTCATCGTTTCGATAAATACGGGCGCGTATATGACCGAAATAGTAAGAGGCGGAATAATATCCGTTGACAAAGGTCAGTTCGAGGGCGCATATTCCGTCGGAATGACGCATTTTCAGGCGATGATACACGTTATTATCCCGCAGGTGCTGAAAAACATCTTGCCGTCCGTTGCCAACGAATTCGTGATAAATATAAAAGACACGTCCGTACTTAATGTAATAGGCGTAATGGAACTTTATTATCAGGCATATAAAATACAGACTATGACTTATAAAACGTTCCAAACGTTCCTTATAATTTCCGTTATCTACTTCGCCATGACTTTTACCGTCACGAGGATATTGAGGCTTATCGAAAAGAAACTTACGGGAAAGAAAGATTATGTTATTTGCGGATCGCAATCTTCGTCCGACGCGGAAATAAGAGTAGGGGGAGGCGGGCGCAATGGCGACTGAAAGAAAATCGGAAGTCGTTTTCGAGATAAAAGACCTCGAAAAATCGTTCGGTGATCACGAAGTTCTTAAAGGAATAAGCATGACCGTTGAAAAAGGCGAAGTCGTTTCCATAATAGGAGCGTCGGGATCGGGGAAAAGCACTTTTTTAAGGTGTCTTAATCTTCTTGAAACGCCGAGCGGCGGCGAGATCCTTTATCGCGGCGAAAACATACTCGATGAAAAATTCGACGTCCGTTCTTACAGGACGAAAGTCGGTATGGTGTTCCAGCAATTCAACCTGTATAACAACATGTCCGCGATCGACAATTGCGTGAAACCGCAGATGCTCGTTTTGAGGAAGAGCAAAGCCGAGGCGACCGAAAACGCATTGAAATATCTCGAAAAAGTCGGTATGAGCGAATACGTGAACGCCCGCCCCGACCAACTCTCGGGCGGACAGAAACAGAGAGTCGCGATAGCGCGGTCGCTCGCTATGGATAGCGAAGTAATACTTTTCGACGAGCCGACGAGCGCGCTCGATCCCGAAATGGTCGGAGAAGTTCTTCTCGTAATGAAATCGCTTGCGGAAAGCGGGCTTACGATGCTCGTCGTAACTCACGAAATGCAGTTCGCGAAAGACGTTTCGTCGAGAGTGGTGTTTATGGACGGCGGAGTTATCGCCGAGGACGGAACGCCGGACGTTATTTTCGGAAAACCGAAAAATCCGCGCACAAAAGAGTTTTTGAGAAGAGTTCTCAACGAAGATATTTAATTTTTAAGCCCGAAACCGATATTCAGGCTTTTTCGTTTGATAAAAAAAAGAATAAATGGTATAATCTTTATTATGGAACGCAGAGAAATTTACAGAGAACTCGGAATATCCGAAAAAGTTTATTCGCTCGGTGAAAGAACGGTCGGAAAACTTAAAGACAGATTTGAGAGAATTGACGCTATCGCGGAATACAATCAAGGCAAGATACTTGCGGCGATGCGTAAAAACAGAGTTGACGCCGCGTGTTTTGCCTCGTCGAACGGATACGGCTATAACGACGCGGGCAGGGAAAAACTCGAAAGAGTTTACGCGGACGTATTTCACACCGAGGCGGCGCTCGTAAGACAGCAGATAGTTTGCGGCACGCACGCTTTGACCGTCGCCCTTTCCGCTAATCTTCTTCCGGGGGACGAACTTTTGTCGCCCGTCGGAAAACCTTACGACACTTTGGAAGAGGTGATAGGCATACGCCCGTCGAAATGTTCGCTCAAAGAATACGGCGTGACTTACAGACAGGTCGATTTATTGCCGAGCGGCGGTTTCGATTACGAAAATATAGAAAAAGCGATAAACGAAAAGACGAAACTCGTCACTATACAGCGCAGTAAAGGCTATCAGGCAAGACCTTCTTTTTCCGTCGGAAAAATAGGCGAACTTATTTCTTTTATCAGAAAAATAAAGCCCGAAGTTATAATAATGGTCGATAACTGTTACGGGGAATTCGTCGAAACGACGGAGCCTTCCGACGTCGGCGCGGATATGGTCGTAGGTTCTCTGATCAAAAATCCCGGGGGCGGTCTTGCGCCCGTCGGCGGCTATATCTGCGGAAAAAGGGAATATATCGACAGATGCGCATACAGGCTTTCGGCGCCCGGGCTCGGACAGGAAGTCGGCGCGTCTCTCGGCGTTTCGCAGAGTTTTTATCAGGGATTGTTTCTCGCTCCGACGGTAGTCGCGGGCGCGGAAAAAGGCGCGATATTCGCCGCGGAAATTTACGGCGGACTCGGCTTTAAAGTGATACCGTCCTCAAAAGAGGAAAGAACGGATATAATTCAGGCGGTGGAACTCGGCTCGAAAGAAGGTATGATCGCTTTTTGCAAGGGAATTCAGAAGGCCGCGCCGGTCGATAGTTACGTTACGCCCGTGCCGTGGGCGATGCCGGGATACGAGGACGAAGTGATAATGGCGGCAGGGGCGTTCGTTCAGGGCTCTTCGATAGAACTCTCTGCGGACGGACCGGTAAGAGAGCCGTATTGCGTGTTCTTTCAGGGAGGCCTTACGTGGTATCACGCTAAGACGGGCATTCTGACTTCCGTTCAGGAAATGCTCGACGGCAAACTGATAAATATAGATTGATTTAATGAAAATTGTATTTTATTTACATTGACTTTATTTTCATTAGATGTTATAATATATCCATAAACAAATCGGAGGTTTACCTTTATGAAACATATCGAGACTATCGAAACACGCAATCTTTGCGAAAGCGCGAAAAACGGCGGTTGCGGCGAGTGCCAGACTTCCTGTCAGTCCGCGTGCAAGACGAGTTGCGGTATCGCGAATCAGAAGTGCGAGAACGTCAAGGAAAACGATTGAGTTTTCAATGAAAAAATACCGCCGCGTACAAAAGGCGGTATTTTTTAATGGCAGGAGTTTTTGATATGATACATCAGTTTAAACTCGGAGGTTTTAACGTCGTTTTAGACGTTTTTTCGGGCGGGATACATATAGTCGATGACGTCGCTTACGACGTAATAGAAAACTTTGAAAAAGGCGACGAGAACCGCGTCGTCGGTATTTTGTCGGGCAAATACGCCGAAGAGGATATCCGCGAGTGCTATTCGCAGGTCTCGGCGCTTAAAGGCGAAGGAAAACTCTTTACGCCCGATACTTACGCGGAAATGGCGGGCGAACTGAAAGAAAAGACCGGAGGAGTGATAAAAGCGCTTTGCCTGCACGTCGCGCACACTTGCAATTTGAATTGCGAGTACTGTTTCGCAAGTCAGGGAAAATATCACGGCGAAAGGGCGGTGATGAGTTTTTCCGTCGCGAAAAGGGCGATGGATTTTCTCGTCGAAAATTCGGGAAAAAGGCGCAATCTCGAAGTGGATTTTTTCGGCGGCGAGCCGCTTATGAATTTCGACGTGGTCAAAAAAACGGTCGAATACGCGAGAAGTATAGAAAAAGAGAAAAATAAAAATTTCCGCTTTACTCTTACCACCAACGGCGTTCTTTTAGACGATGAAGTCATTGATTTCTGCAATAAGGAAATGAGCAACGTCGTTTTGAGTCTCGACGGCAGAAAGGAAGTACACGACAGGTACAGAGTGGACTACTCGGGCAACGGCAGTTGGGAGAAAATCGTTCCTAAATTCAAAAAACTCGTTGAAAAAAGAGGCGGTAAAAATTACTATATGCGCGGGACTTTCACGCATTTCAACACCGATTTCACAGAGGATATAAAGGAAATGCTCGATCTCGGTTTTACGGAATTAAGTATGGAGCCGGTAGTCTGCGCGAAAGGCGATAAAAACGAACTTACCGACGCGGATCTTCCCGTTTTGCTCGGTCAATACGAAAAACTCGCCGAAATGATGATAGAGCGCGACAAACGGGGAAAGCCTTTTACGTTTTATCATTATATGCTCGATCTTAAAGGCGGTCCGTGCGTCTATAAAAGGATATCGGGATGCGGATCGGGAACGGAATATATGGCGGTCACGCCTTGGGGGGATCTCTATCCCTGCCACCAGTTCGTCGGAGAGGAAAAATTCAGATTAGGAGATATTTATAGCGGCGTGACGAACGAAAAGATAAGGGAAGAATTCAGAAACTGCAACGTTTACGCGCGGCGGGACTGCGACGGTTGCTGGGCGAAACTTTACTGTTCGGGCGGCTGCGCCGCAAACGCGTACCACGCGACGGGATCGGTCAAGGGCGTATATAAATACGGTTGCGAACTGTTCAGAAAACGTATAGAATGCGCGATCGTCGTCGCGCTTGCGAAAATGAGGAACGCACGTGAAAACGCCGATAGTTGATTTTCTTGAAAATTACGCCGAAAGAAATTCTTTAAGACTTCATATGCCCGGGCATAAGGGAAAGGGAATTTTCGGCGCGGAAAAATACGATATAACGGAAATAGACGGCGCGGACAGTCTTTTTCACGCTAGCGGGATCATAGCCGAAAGCGAACGGAACGCGAGCGCGATCTTCGGATGCGATACGTATTATTCGACGGAAGGTTCTTCGCTTGCCGTAAGGGCGATAGTTTATCTTCTTTGTTTATACGCGAAAGAAAAAGGAATAAAACCTCTTATTTTCGCGGGAAGAAACGCTCACAAATCGTTTGTAAGCGCGGTCGCTCTCACAGGGGCGGAAGTCGAATGGTTATACGGCGGCGGTTATCTCGATTGTAATTTCGGCGCGGGCGAACTCGACGAAAAACTTTCGTCGGCGAAAGAAAAACCGGTCGCGGTTTATATAACGAGTCCGGATTATCTCGGAAATATCGCGGACGTAAAGAAAATATCGGAAGTCTGCAAAAAACACGGAGTTCTTCTCGCGGTCGATAACGCGCACGGCGCGTATCTGAAATTCCTCGCCGAAAGCGAACATCCGACAGATCTCGGCGCGGATATTTGTTGTGATTCCGCGCATAAAACTTTGCCCGTTTTAACGGGCGGGGCATATCTTCATCTGTCGCGAAATTCGCCCGATATTTTAAGAAAAAACGCGAAGAACGCGCTTTCTCTGTTCGCGACTTCGAGTCCGTCGTATCTGATTCTCGCGTCGCTCGACGCGGCCAACGCTGAACTTGAAAACGGTTTTTCGGAAAGACTTTCAAAAACCGTTGAAAAAGCGGAAAAATTAAAGAAAAAACTTAAAGAGGCGGAATTTACGCTTTGCGGAACGGAACCGCTTAAAATCACGGTAAAGCCGAAATTCTACGGCTATACGGGATACGGATTGAACGAAAAACTGAAAGAGAAAAACGCGTATTGCGATTACTGCGATAAAGACTACGTCGTTATGATGCTCGGAACGGATTTCGGGGATAGAGAATACGAAAAGATATACGGGATATTCCGAGATTTACCGAAAAAGACGGAGATATACGAAAAACCGCCGGAAGTGGGAAAGTACGAACGAGCGGTCTCGATAAGGGACGCGGCGTTTGCGCCCGGCGAGAGAATATCCGTCGGAAAGGCGAAGGGAAGGATATATGCGGGATTTAACGAGTTTTGTCCGCCCGCCGTGCCGATCGTGGTCGCGGGCGAAAGAATAGACGGAAACGCGATCGAAAGGTTTTCGTATTACGGAATAAACGAAATCGAAGTTTTGAAATAAATAATATCGTACGAGCCGCGGCGAAACGCCGCGGCTCGTAAATTACGTTTTTAAGAGAAGTCGAAAACGAGTTTTTTATTCTCGTCGAATTTGAGCGAGGCGTCGAATTTTTTACCGCTTTTTGAAGTGAAGCCGAGTTTTCGGCTCTTTCCGTTCGCGAGAATATACGCCGCCTCTTCCGCGCTTATCTTGCAGTCTAAAATTCTGAAATTTATTTTGAAATCGCAGCCCGACTTGTAAGCGGAACAGCCGTATGAAAACCTGCCGCGGACGACGTCGTTTCCGCATTTCGGGCATTTGCCGATTACGTCGCCGTAAAAGCCCGTCGAGCCAGATTTTTCGGACGAAAAGACTTCACGAATCTCGTCTTTCGCCATCTTTACGCTTTCTTCCACCGACATTTCGCCGCGATAGACTTTTTTCAGGGCTTGTCCGAGTTGGCTCGTCTTGTATTTATCCATCGAAATATTCATATCGAGAAGTTGTTCGATAAGAAATTTTCCGTTGTTTTCGATATAGTAAACGTCCTTTTTAAGGGATATATAACCGCTTTTTTTCGCGTTGTCGATAATTCCCGTTCTCGTCGCCTCCGTTCCGAGTTCGAGCCCCTTGAATATAGCCTTATATTCCTCGTCGTCGTTTTCGTCGCTTGCCGTCTCGTCCTTGAAGGGATTTTTGAGATAGTTGTTCAGCGTTTCTATAGTATAATGTTTCGGCGGCGTCGTCTGTTTTTCCTGCGGCTTAAAATCGACTTTCACTTCGTCGCCCTTTTCGAGTTTCGGAAGTATTTTGTCCGTCTTCGTTCCGCCGTCGTATTTTGTCCAGCCTTTCGTGAGAAGTATCGAGCCTTTTATCTTATATTCTTCTTTTCCTCCGAGCGAGATAGTGAGTTCCGATCTTTCGGCGGTGCATTCCTCTTTGCAGAACACCGCGCAAAACCTTTTCAGAATAGCCGAATAAACGGTAAGTTCGTCGGCGCCGAGACTGTTTTTGTCGGGGATCTTATAAGTCGGCGTGAGCGCGGAGTGCGACTCTATCTTCGAGTCGTCGAAAATCGTTTTTTTATCCTTGAAGATAACGTCGTAACCGAGATTTTTCACGTCCGAAAGGATTTTCTTTATTTTGTCCTTTTCGTTTGTCGCAAGATATTCCGAATTTGTCCTCGGATAACTGATATAGCCGTTTTCGTAGAGTTTTTGAGCGGTCGCGAGGCTCTTTTCCATCGGTATTTTGTATTTCTTTCCGAGAAAACTCTGAAGTTTTGACAGGGAATAGAGTTTGCCCGCGTTTATTATCTCTTTTTTCGATTTTTTATCGGTGACGACGGCGGTAA
>CADBSX010000089.1 GCA_902797515.1 uncultured Eubacteriales bacterium
AAAATAGTAGCCGAATGGCAGGAAACTTTTAAGAACGAGGGATTGTAATAACAATAGAAAGTGCAGCTATTTCGTACAACAAAGACACAAAACGCCGTCTTTCAGTTTGAAAGACGTGTTCGGATTAGTTGAAAGGCAAGGAATATCGGAATTTTCCTTGCCTTTTATTTCATTTGAATTTTTCGATTACTGCTTTTTTGACGCGTAGTCCGTTGTTAAAAAACCATTAAAGTCAAACCGAGAACGCCGGCGGAAAGCCAGAATTCGTAAGTCGGCTTTTTATTGCGGAAAAGCGCCACGATCATGCCCGCGAACGATATTCCGAGTATGAATATCCCCGCTATTCCGCGGACCGTCGCGTTGAACACTCCGAAGTTGGTCACCATTTTGTATATCACGAGAATCGCGATGGCGACGAACGGGAACAAGAGCAGAAAAAGTTGCTCCGAAAGAGTTACTTTGACCTCTTTTTTTTCGGGCTGGACGTCGTTTACTTTCTTTTCTTCGTTATCCATTTTATATCCTCCTTGTTCGTACTATAACACATTTCAGTATAAAAGTCAATTAAAACCTCTGTTATTATTTATTTTTCCGGCTTTTCCGTCTTTTTCGCCGCAAAGCGAAGGAAAAACGCGATAAAATACGTCAAAAGGAGCATTCCCGCGACGCTGAAAGGTATCGCTTGTGTTTTGCCGCCGAAGGTAAAACCGTAAAAGTCCGCCCAACCGCCGTTTTCCTCGCCGACAGCGACGACCATTACGGCGTAAACTATGCTGTACAGAGCGGTCGGGATAAGTCCCGCGAAGGTGAACGGAAAGGAAACGGGCTCGCCCTTTTCAAAGAATACGAAAGAAATTATTTCGAGTACGGGCGTGAAAAAGTGAAGGAAAAAGTTGTTGCCCGTAAACAGAGCGAAATATCCGTGACCGTTTACAGCGAAAACGGGAGCGAGGTAAAACACCACGGTAAAAAAGGTCACCGAAACCGCTACCGTGCCGACGAATTTGAAAGCGACGGCGAATTTCGGGAATACGTATTCGTCTTTTATCGCGTTCCGACAGTTGTAAAACAGAGTGATCGCCGAAGAGAGCGCGACGAGCACGTTGGAAAGATTAGTGAAAAACCGCAGCGACTTCCAGCCTCGGTATCCGAACCACGCTTTGTCCACGATAACGTCCGAACGGAAATTGTACGCTATCGCGCTCACCGTGAAAAATATCACCGAAAGATTTACGAAAAGCGAACATAAATTCAAAATTCTTTTCTTTTTCATACTTTAAGTATAACATAAAAAGACAAGATAGTAAATTATTTTCTGTTATTTATTATTTCCGCCGCTATTTTTTCCGCACCGCCTCTTACGTTTGCCGCAAGGCATTTTTTCCGAAATCTTTCCCCGTTTGCCATAAGTTTTTCGGTTTTTTTCAAAAATTCCTCTTCGGTCGCGTCCTCTTCGCGAAGGATCTCTATAAAACCTTTCCTCGCGAGGTATTCGGCGTTTTCTATCTGATCGCCGCGGGAATTGCCTTTCGGCAGGGGAACGGCGAGCGTCGGAACGCCGAGGGCTATAAGTTCGAAGAGAGTGTTCGCGCCCGCTCTCGAAACGCAGACGTCGGCTGCGCGCATAAGTTCGCCGACGTCGTCGGAAAACTCTATCTCGACGAAATTTTCCGCCTTTTCCCCCGATTTTTTGCCCTTGCCGCACAGAAGTATCACGTTGTATTTTTTCAAAAGGCGGGGAAGAGAGGCGCGGACGAGCGAATTTATTTTAGCCGCGCCCTGACTTCCGCCCGTAGCGAGCAAAGTCTTTTTTTCTGCGGACAAGCCGTATTTTCCGAGAATTTCGGCTTTTCCCGAAAGACCGAAGAGTTCGCGCCTTACGGGCGTTCCGACGTATTTGCCGTTTTTAAGGTTTTCCGCCGTCTTTTTGAAAGAGGTCAGAACTACGCGGGAATATCTTGCCGCTATTTTGTTCGCGAGACCGAGAGACAGGTCGGATTCGTGCGAAACGACGGGAATTTTCAGTTTCGCCGCCGCGATGACTACGGGAAGAGCGACGTATCCGCCCTTCGAGAACACGACGTCGGGCGAGAGTTTTCCGAGTATTTTCTTCGCCGCCGAAACGCCCTGCAATACTTTAAACGGGATGGAAAGGTTTTTAAAGGTGAGTTTTCTTTCGAGTTTCGCGCTCGGTACGGAATAGTATTTAAGTCCCGCTTTTTCGGCGAGCCGTTTTTCCATACCGTTTTCGCCGCCTATATAATATATTTCGTCGAAGTCTTTTTTCAGATAGGGAATAAGGGCTATATTCGGCGTGCAATGCCCGGCCGTTCCCCCGCCCGTGAGAACTATAACGCTCATATTACACATAATATGCGTAATTTACCGTAAAATTTCATTGAAACGCTTGAAATAAATATAAAAATATTTTACAATAATATAGGAACTGCAATTTGTAAAAGGGGGAAATAATGAAATACGTAGTTGCGATAGACGAAGGGACGACGAGCACGCGGGCGGTTTTGTACGACCTTGAAAAAAAGAGCATCGTCGCCGAAAAGGCGACCGAGATAAGTCAGATATATCCGGAGCCGTCGTTCGTCGAGGAGGACGCGAACGAGATATACGCGCACACTCTTTCGTCGCTTATCGAGATACTCGAAATTCCCGACGATCTGCGGGAAATAGGCGGGATAGGGATAACCAACCAGCGCGAAACGGTGGTCGCATGGGACAGGCATACGGGCAAGCCGCTCTATAACGCGATAGTCTGGCAATGTCGGCGCACCGCGGAATATATGCGCGGGCTCTCGGAAAAATACGGGGATAAGATACGGAAAAAAACGGGGCTCGTGATGGACGCCTACTTTTCCGCGAGCAAGATAAAATGGCTTTTGGACAACGTTCCCGAAATAAGGGAAAAGGCGGACGCGGGGGAAGTCTGTTTCGGCACGATAGACAGTTTTCTCGTCTGGAAACTGACGGGCGGAAAGTCGTTCATGACCGACGTCACGAACGCGTCGAGAACGATGCTTATGGATCTCCGTTCGCTCACTTACGACGGCGAACTGCTCGGAATTTTCGGTATTCCCGAAAATTCGCTGCCTAAAATAGTCGCCTGCGACGAAAAGGTCGGCGAATTCGTCTATAACGGCGTCGCCATCCCGATATGCGGAATGGCGGGCGACCAGCAAGCCGCTCTGATAGGTCAGGGATGCACGGCGGCGGGAACGGGAAAAGTCACTTACGGCACGGGGCTTTTTATGCTCTATAACCTCGCGGACAATCCCGTTATATCCGAAAACGGACTCGTGACCACGGTCGGCTATAAAATAGGCGGAAAGACCGTTTACGCTTTCGAGGGCAGCGTTTTCAACGCGGGAAGTTCGGTGCAGTGGCTTCGCGACGATCTCGGCTTTTTCAAAGCCTCGGCGGACAGCGAAAAGTACGCTCGCGCGGTAGAGGACAACGGCGGCGTTTACGTAGTTCCCGCTTTTACGGGGCTCGGCGCGCCGTACTGGAACAGCGAAGCGCGCGGGCTTATCTGCGGTTTGACGAGGGCGACGACGAAAAAGCATATCACTCGCGCGACGTTAGAGGCGATGGCGTATTCGACGCGGGATCTCGCGGAAGTGATGCAAAGGGAAAGCGGCGTGGAATTATCCGAAATAAGATGCGACGGCGGGGCGTCCGCCAACGATTTCCTTATGGAATTTCAGGCGAACGTACTCGGAAAAGAAGTGAACAGACCGGTGGAAAAAGAGAGTACCGCGCTCGGCGCGTGCTATCTCTGCGGGATAGGTTTAGGCATAA
The DNA here is from genome assembly GCA_902797515.1 of uncultured Eubacteriales bacterium. GTDB lineage: Bacteria > Bacillota > Clostridia > Christensenellales > Borkfalkiaceae > UBA10281. Next base: position 3,814 of record CADBSX010000089.1, read on the forward strand.
TAAAAGAAGAGGACCTGTCCGGTTTCAGAAAGACGGAAAGGAAATTCGTTCCGGAAAAGGACGGAGAAAAATACGAAAGATATTACTCGCAATGGAAAAAAGCGGTAAATATGTGTTTACAAGGGGGAAAATAAAATGATAAAAGGAAGTTTTACGGCGGCGGACGGAAAAGAAATCCGCTATAAAGAGTGGACGGCGGAAAATCCGAAAGGCATGATACAAGTATCGCACGGTATGTCGGAAAGTCTTTTAAGGTACGGCGAGTTCGCGGAATATATGGCGGAGAACGGATATATCGTTTTCGGGGACGACCACAGAGGGCACGGCGAGACCGATCCCGACAGGACGGGATATACGGACGGGGATATGTTTACGGACACGCTTTCGGATATAGCGGCGCTTTCGGATATATACAGGGCGAAATATCCGAACCTTAAACTCGTTCTTTTCGGGCACAGTTACGGCTCGTTTTTAACGCAGGCGTATATGGAGAAATACGGCGACCGCGCCGACGCGTTCATCGTCGGCGGCAGCGCGTATATGAAGGGATTTCAGGTGACTTCGGGACGTATAGTCGCGAAACTCAACTGCCTTTTCGGAAAGAAGAAAAAGAAAGCGAAACTGATAAGCAAACTGTCGTTCGGCGCGTACAATTCCAAATATAAGGACGGAACGACTTTCATATCGTCTTTAAAGGAAGAGTGCGACTTATACAAGGCTTGCCCCGATTGCAATTTCGATTTGAGCAATTCTTTTTACAGGTCGTTTTTCTCGGCTTTGCCGAGACTGTATAAAAAGAAGAATTATAAAAACATAGACGCGGCAAAGCCGATAATGCTCATATCGGGCAGCGACGATCCCGTCGGCGGCTACGGAAAACTCGTCGAAAAACTTTACAGGTTTTACACCGAGAAAGTCGGCGTGAAATGCGTGAGTAAAATAGTATATCACGGCGTAAGGCACGAATACCTGAACGACGCGTCGCGGGAGGCGGCGAGGCTCGCCGTACTCGAATTCTGCGACGCTTTGACGGAGAAGAAAGATTGAATTTGACTCTTGACGCGGGCGCGGAAAAAATAATAGAGACTCTTGAAGAAAAGGGATATAAGGCGTATGCCGTAGGCGGTTGCGTCAGAGACCTTCTGCTCGGAAAGATCCCCGACGACTACGACGTGGCGACTTCCGCGTTCCCCGAAGAGGTGATAGCCGTTTTCGGGCGCGAAAACGTCGCGACGACGGGACTTAAACACGGCACGGTGACGGTGATACTGAAAGGAAAGCCCTTTGAGGTGACTACTTTCCGCAGCGAGAGCGGATATTCCGATCACCGTCGCCCCGACAGCGTGAAATTCGTCGGAAGTCTTGCCGAGGATTTAAAGCGGAGGGATTTCACCGTAAACGCCGTGGCGTATAACGGAAAAGAGGGACTTATCGACTTATACGGCGGTTTATCCGACCTTGAAAACGGCGTCATACGCGCGGTCGGCGATCCTTACGAGAGGTTTTCCGAGGACGCTCTGCGCATACTTCGCGCGGCGAGATTTTCCGCCGCGCTCGGCTTT
>CADBSX010000090.1 GCA_902797515.1 uncultured Eubacteriales bacterium
ACAACAACACCGGCGGCGCGGTCAAGAAGAAAGAAGACACGCACAGAATGGCGGAAGCGAACAAGGCGTTCGCGCATTATCGCTGGTAACGGGAGACTTATATGCCAAGACAATTCGATTTACAGCACACCAGAAACATCGGTATAATGGCTCACATCGACGCGGGAAAGACCACGACGACCGAGAGAATACTTTTCTACACGGGAAAGACTCACAAACTCGGCGAGGTCCACGAAGGCGCCGCGACCATGGACTTTATGGTGCAGGAACAGGAGCGCGGTATAACGATCGCGTCCGCCGCCACCACGTGTTTTTGGAACAATAACAGAATAAATATAATAGATACGCCCGGACACGTCGATTTCACGGTCGAGGTCGAAAGATCGCTCCGCGTTCTCGACGGCGCGGTCGCCACGTTCTGCGCGAAGGGCGGCGTCGAGCCTCAGTCCGAAACGGTCTGGCGTCAGGCGGACAAGTACCACGTTCCCCGCATCGCGTACGTCAATAAAATGGATATAAACGGCGCGAACTTCAAGAACGTCGTCAGGATGATGCACGAAAGGCTCAAAGCCAACGCCGTTCCTATCTGCCTTCCGATAGGCAAAGAGGACACGTTCAAAGGGATAATCGACCTTGTCGCCAACGAGTCGATAATCTATCACGACGATCTCGGAAAGGATTTCACGATAGGTCCCGTTCCCGACGAATACAGGGCGGAAGCCGACGAGGCGAGAGCGGCTCTTATGGAGGCTTGCGCCGAACAGGACGACGCTTTGATGGAAAAATTCTTCGAGACGGGCGAACTTTCCGTCGATGAAATGAAGATGGCGATAAGAAAAGCGACCATCAATATGGAAATGTATCCCGTTCTTTGCGGATCGAGTTATAAAAACAGGGGCGTTCAGCACCTTCTCGACGCGATAGTCGATTATCTGCCGAGCCCGATAGACGTCGATCACGTGAAGGGAATAAATCCCGACACCGGAGAAGAAGAGATCAGAAAGACGGACGATAACGAGCCGTTCGCGGGCCTCGCGTTCAAGATCGTCGCCGATCCGTTCGTCGGAAAACTCGCCTATTTCAGGGCGTATTCGGGAACGTTGGAGGCGGGCTCTTACGTCTATAATTCCACAAAGGGAAAGAAAGAGAGAGTAGGACGTCTCGTCCTTATGCACGCCAACCACAGAGAAGAGATCGACAAGATATATTCGGGCGATATATGCGCTATCGTAGGTCTTAAAGACACCACGACGGGCGACACGCTCTGCGCGGAAGATCATCCGATAATTCTCGAAAAGATGGAATTCCCCGATCCCGTTATTCAGGTCGCGATAGAACCGAAGACCAAAGCGGGACAGGAAAAGATGACGCTCGCGCTTTTGAAACTCGCGGAAGAAGATCCTACGTTCAAATTCTATACGGATAAGGAAACGGGACAAACCATAATCGCGGGTATGGGCGAACTTCACCTCGAAATAATCGTCGATAGACTTCTCCGCGAATTCAAGGTCGAGGCGACCGTCGGCAAACCGCAGGTTTCCTATAAAGAGACGTTCAGAAAAGCGGTCGAGGCGGAAGGTATGTACAAACGCCAGTCCGGCGGTAAAGGTCAGTACGGACACTGCCGCGTGAGATTCGAGCCGTTAGAGCCCGGACAAGGCTTCGTATTCGAGGACGAGACCGTCGGCGGATCTATTCCGAAGGAATATATCGAGCCGGTCAGGAAAGGCATCGAAGAGGCGGCGAAAAACGGATTCCTCGCGGGATACGAAATGGTCGATTTCAAAGCGGTCGTTTACGACGGTTCTTATCACGAAGTCGATTCGTCCGAAATGGCGTTCAAGATCGCGGGCTCGCTCGCGTTCAAGGACGGTATGAAAAAGGCGAATCCCGTACTTTTGGAGCCGATAATGAAGGTGGAAATAGTCACTCCCGAAGATTACTTCGGCGACCTTATGGGCAACGTTTCTTCGAGAAGAGGAACTATCCTCGGAACGGAGGACAGAAACGGCTCGAAGGTCATAGACTGTTACGTTCCGCTTTCGGAAATGTTCGGTTACGCGACCGATCTTCGTTCGAGGACGCAGGGCAGAGGACAGTTCACGATGCAGTTCGATCACTTCTCCGAATGCCCGAAGTCGATAGCGGAAAAGATCATAGGCGAGCGTTCGGTCAAAAAAGACGATTAAACTTTGATAACCTTCGTCATGCTTACCGTCCGTAACACTCACGAAGTGAGTTTTAGGGAAGGGGGACCGCGATAGCGGTGGAAGGGTGCGAAATCTCGCTTGAAGATGACCGAAAACCTATATCAAATATTAAAATTAAAACACAACGCCGCGGCAAAGCCGCAAAAATAAAAATCATAAGATTATGTAATCGCGAAAGCGGTATGTAATACAAAAACTAAAACTAATTTTGGAGGAAACAAATTATGGCAAAGGCTAAATTCGACAGAAGTAAGCCACACGTAAACATCGGTACCATCGGACACGTTGAC
>CADBSX010000091.1 GCA_902797515.1 uncultured Eubacteriales bacterium
CTGACGTTTGCGAGTTTGTCGCTTAACCAGATTATTTTAACGTTTCTGTCCTTACTGCCCTTCAAAACGGCGAGAGACTCTTCCTTTCTCGCCGTCCAACTTTCCGAGGGCGGCATTTCTCTCCTCTTGTTTTCCGTTTCGGAGGCGACGAGCGACGCGACGCGTTTTCCGAAATTACTCTCTATCTCTTCGCCGCTAACGTCCGCGTCCTCGACGGTATCGTGCAAAACGGCGGCGGCGAGCGTTTCCCTGTCGGAAGTCATCGTTCCCGCAATCGCGGCGACTTCCATAGGATGCAGAATAAACGGAACGTTCCCGTTTTTCCTTACCGCGCCCGAATGCGCTTTTACCGCAAATTCTATCGCTTTTTCAAATACGTCCATCTTCGTTTTCCTTTTCCGATCAGTGATAATTAACGCGCGTCCTACATATTTTTCTTTATTTTAAGGATATTCTGACCGCCCGAATACTCGTAAGTTATCTCGTCCATCGTCTTTCTGACGAGGAACACGCCGAGCCCGCCTATTTCGCGGTCTTCCGCGGAAAGCCCTATATCGGGCGTCTTGCTCGCGAGAGGATCGAACGGCTTTCCGTTGTCGATAAACGTTATCACGACGGCAAGGGGCTCTTCTTCCACTTCCACTCTGACCGTGGCGGGACCGACTTCCGGATCGTAGGCGTAACGCGCGATATTGCCGAAGAGTTCGTCGATAGCGACGTCTATCTGCATCTGCGCCTTAGGCGGGCAATCGTATTTTTCGAGTTCCGAATTCACGAACTCGGTAACTCTGCCGATGTTTTCCACCGTCGCGACGACGGTCATTTCTTTCGCTTTCATATCGCCTCCGTTATATTGCAGGCAGAGCATCGTCACGTCGTCGAATTGAGGCGCGTCGCCCGCAAATTCCTTTATTTCTTTTTCCACGCCCGCGATTATTTCTTCGGGCGAGCCGTTTCCGTATTTTTTCAGAGCGGCGGACAGCCTTTCGCCGCCGAAAAGTTCGCCGTCGCCGTTTTTAGCCTCGGCGACTCCGTCGGTATAGACGAATATCTTCGAGCCCTTTTCCATTTTGACGCTGTATCCCGAATATCTCGCCTCCGCCATGCCGCCTATGACGAAACCGTGTTTGTCTTTGAGCGTCGAAAAATCCCCGTCCGCGCGCTTTATTTCGGGATATTCGTGTCCCGCGTTGGACGCTTTGAGTTCGCCCGTTTTAAGGTCGATTATTCCGAGCCATACCGTGACGAACATGTTTTCGCGGTTGTTCGAGCATATTTGTTTATTGACCGCTTCGAGGGTTTTTTCGGGCGAATTTCCCATCATCGCGTAATTCTGGACGAGTATCTTCGACACCATCATGAAAAGCGCGGCGGGAATGCCCTTTCCCGAAACGTCCGCGATGACGAGCGCGAGAGTGTCGTCGTCGATAAGGAAGAAATCGTAAAAATCGCCGCCGACTTCTTTCGCGGGCTGCATCGACGCGTATATCTCGAAATCCGGTCTTTCGGGGAAAGCGGGGAAGATATTCGGCATCATGTCCGCCTGTATCGCCGACGCCATCGAAAGTTCGGTCTCGATGCGCTGATTGTCCATTTTCTGCTTTTCGTTATCCTCGATAACGTTCCACATGATCGAGACGTACATATACACCGCGCCGAACACCGTGGCGATTATTATGAACTGTACGTCTTTTATGAACGCCTGCAAAGCGATAGCCGCAAGCGGCGCGAGCAGGCACACCCATATCGCGCGCTTTATCCGCTTTTGCACAGCCGCGCGGTAACGGATAAGAAGATACATATTCGTCACGAGCATCACGATGTGCGCTCCGTTGGACAATATGTAAAGAGGCGATCTGTTAAAGACGTTGTTTTCGTCGAAAAAGTAATATAAATCAAAGAATTGCGATATAAAGAGCGTCACGGCGTAAACGGCGAGAACGCAGAGAAAGAATATGAAAAATCCCTTTATCCTCTTCGGTCTCGCGAGATACGCGACGAGCACGGATATCATATATACCATAAAGCCGGACGAGAGAAACTCGTTGAAAGTCACCATCTGCAAAAAAACTCTCGTCCCGCCGCCCGCGACGCCGTCGAAGAGCGACCTCAACAGGTGCGACAAAATATAAACTATGATAAATCCGAAAAAGAAACCGAAATATCTCGATACCTGCTTTTTAAGCCCTGCCGCAAAACTCACCTGCAAGAGGTTGAGCCCGCATATTCCTACTCCGACGCAAATCACGAAACCGTTGATAACGTCCGCCAAACTTAATGTGAAGTTCATATGCTACCGTCTTTTTGTAAAAATTTTCAGTTTACGCTTTCGAGCGTGTAAATAAAGTATCCGGAATTGAATATCGCCGGTTGATAAATAAGAAGGGGAAGTCTTTTCGCCGCGTAAGTCTTGGTCGAAGACGTGTCGCCGTCAACCGAGTAGAACGCGTATAAAACGGGCTGTCCGTAAGATCCCTGCGTGGCGAATTTCACGCCCTGCGCGGTGAACTTCCTCTCGTTCGCGCCCATAAAACTTTTGAGAATGACTTCCGATTTTTTCTGCGCGCCCGACGAATCGGAAACCGTCGTCGCCTGCACCGTTTCGAGATCGCCCTTGAACGGCTCAATGCTCCTGTACGAACACGACAGAGTTTCGGTATATGCGAACGCCCTGAAAACGAGTACCGCCGTTTCGTTGTCGATATAGTCTTTTTTGCCGTAGTTTTTGATAACGTAAGGCGAACGTCCCGTCTGAAATTCGACCGTCGCGTCCTTTTCGCCGTAAGTTATTTTCAGTTCGTAACCGCTCGTTATAAAACTTTCGTCGCCGCTCGGAGCCGTCGAAACGGGCGTGGTGTTCCGCGCTTTCTTCACCGTTTCCACAGGTCTGAATTTGTCCTTTATGCCCTTGAATTTCACCGTCGTTTCCGTATAGTCGCCCGAAACCTCTTTCGTTCCGCCGGAATAAGTATAGACGCCGTTTACGGTCAAAACGGTCTTATACACGTACAAGCCGTCCTCTACGGAAAGTTCCGCGACGTAAGACGAGCCCTCTCCGACCGTAAAGAAAAGATTTTCGTTCCCCGACGTCCTCGGCACGTATTCGCCGACGTCCTCGGCGGAAGTGCCCTTCGTGAAACCGACCGAATAGGTCAGTTTTTCGTGGACGTTCACGAGTTCCGTCGCGGACGGATTTTCGTCCCAATAGGTTTTGTCGAAATTGACCGACTGATTTCCCGAACAGCCGACCGTAAGCGCCGCCGAGAGAATTGCGGCGACAGCCGCCGCGCGTTTTTTATTCATTTGCCGCTCCTTTGACTTTATATATTATATCAAAAAAAATAAAAAAGAAAAACAAAATCGTTTTATTTTAAAAAATTTTTCATAACGTTCATAAAAAATACCGTTTTCGGCGCGGATTTATGTTATAATATAAATATGCCCGTATATTTTGCGAAAACTTATTACGACTGCATAGACAAGGCGACGGATATCGCCGCGTCTTTCGGCAGGTCTTTAAAAAACAGGACTATCGTTTTTTGCGAGGACAAACTCACTCTCTCGATAGAACAGTCGCTCATCGAAAAGACGGGCGGCTCGTTCAACGCGGAAGTGAGTTCTTTCGGTCGTTACATCAAAAAAAGACTGCCCGTAAGAAAGTCCCTGTCGAAAGAAGGGGCGGCTATGGCGGTGAAAAAGATAATCTCGAATTTTTCCCGCGATCTTCCCTCTCTCGGAAAACTGCACGCGTCCCCCGCTTTCGCCGCGGAGACGAGCGAACTTATAGCGCAACTGAAAAGCGCGAAAGTAAAGCCCGACGACATTTTGAGGTGTGTGGAAAACCTTCCCGAAAATTCGGCGGGAAAGATACGCGACGTGGCGTTTATCTACGGAAAGTACGAGGAATTTTTAAAAGAAAGAGGGCTTACCGACAGCAATAATTCGTTAGAAGAGATGGTCGGGGCGATCGAAAGCGACGAGGATATGAAAAACACGCGCGTTATCGTCGCGGGATTTTCGTCGGTCACGCGGCAGAGCCGCGACGTTTCGGAAAGCCTTTTAAAAAACGCCCTTTCCTGCGACTTTATCGCGGTCACGGGCGAAAACGAATACCTGTACTCCTCGGAATTCGCGGATTTCATCGTGAAACTCACCGAGGAAAAGCCGATATATATCCCGACGAAAGCGGAAGAAGAGGGCGAGAGGCTTTTAAACGGACTTTTCCGCCCCGAATACTACGACGGCGACAAAAAGGGGGAGAAAAGCCCGAAAATAAGGCTTTACGAGGCGGAAAACGCGGCGGACGAAGTGGATTACGTCGCGTCGTATATCAGGCGGGAAGTGCTCGATAAAGGACTTCGTTATAAAGATATAGCGATAGCGACGGGAAACCTCGCGGACTACTCTCTGTCCGTTAAAAGGCGGCTTTCCGACTACGACGTTCCCTTTTATGCCGACGAGAAGAAAAATCTTTCTTCAAGTCCGCTCGCGAGGCTCGCTTTCGACGCGGTAAGAGTCGCGGCGAGAAAAGGTCCTCTGAGCGATATAAACGGAATAATATCCAACGGCTGTTTCATCTCCGATAAGGAACTTTCGGACAGGCTCGTTCGGGCGATGCGCGAACGTTCGGTCACGGCGAAGGCGTTTATAAACGACTTTTTGTTCGACGATATGGAAATGGACGCGAAGAGGGCGGTACTCGCCTCTTTCGTCCGCAATTTTCCGAGGACGGCGACGGCGGAAAGATACGTTTCTCTGACTCTCGCCTTTTTAAAGTCGGCTTGCGCGGAAGAGAACGCGGAGATACTTGCCGAACGGCTTTCCGCGGCGGGCGCGGAAGAAGAAAGGGCGTTTTTAAGCGGCTCGAAAGACGATTTTTACGACCTTTTGAATCAGATATCCGACATTTTAGGCTCGGACGAAATTTCCGCCGAAGAGTTTTACAAGATACTTCTTTCGGGCGCGGAAGAGGCTGAAATTTCCCTTATCCCGAGAAGCGCGGACTGCGTTTTCGTCGGCGACCTGAAAGACTGCCGATACCGCAAGTACAGAGAACTGTTCGTGATAGGACTTTCGGGCGACGTACCTAAAATAAAGGGAGACACCGCGCTGCTGTCCGACAGCGACATAGCGAAACTCGACGAACTTTCCGTTTCGATAGAACCGAAGATAAGAGTGGTCAACAAGCGTGAAAAAGAGGCGTGCGCGCTGTCTTTGGCGTGCTTTACGGACAAACTCTTTCTTTCCTGCCCTTTATCGTCGCCGTCGGGCGCGCAGACGGTCAAAAGCGACATAATGCGGTACGCATCGAATATCTTTTCGACCGTTCCGTACAACAGAAATTCGATAGAAAAGGCGAAACTGACGAGCGAGGGAAAAAGGCTCGACGAGTTGGAGTCGATAGGTTATCTGTCTCTCCGCCCCGCGCTGTTATCCCTCGTTTCCGACGGCGAGAGTTTTAAAAGCGGCGAAAAGGACGACCTCGCCGCGGCGTCGTCGCTCGTGGAAGCGTTAAAGACTTTCGATGGAGGCGCGTACGAAGAAAAAGCCGTTTCCCTTCTCGACGGAGTGAACGCCGATCTTCCCTCGCGCGCGGACGTGCCTTCTTCCAACTATTTCACGGGCGACAGAGTGTCGGCGAGTATGCTCGAAAAGTTCTACGCCTGCCCGTATTCCTGTTTCGCCGCTTACGGTTTAGGTCTTACCGACGCCGCCTCGCCCGAAATGCAGTCTTTCACCGCAGGGAGACTTTTTCACTCGGTCGCGGAGATATTCATAAAAAAATACGCGGATACCGTCAAAGACGGCGACGACCTCGAAGAAAAAGCCGCGCTCGCCTTTTCCGAAGCTTTCGCCACGGAAGATTACGCGAGATTTTCGCTCCGCCCCGACTACGCCTACGCGGAAACTCTTTTCAAAAAAGAGGCGGCGCGACTTTGCAAAAACATAATGAAAGAGTATGCCGTTTCCTCTTTCCGACCGGAAAGCGAAGAGGCGTGGTTCGGCGACGGCGGCAAGTATAAAGCCGTGAAAATACCGACTTCTCACGGCGAATACAAACTTTCGGGTTTCGCCGACAGGATAGACAGATATAAGGATTACGTCCGCATAATAGATTACAAGACGGGCGACGCGAAATCGAAAGCCGAGGACGCGAAATTCTACACGGGAAGAAATCTTCAACTCTTTCTCTACCTGAACGCCTTCACCGCCGACGGCTCCGTTCCCGCGGGCGCGTACTACTACGGCGTGAACGACAAGTTTTCCGACGGCGAAGAGCCGCCGCTGATGTACGGCAAAACGCTCGGCACGGACGAAGTTCTGCTCGCGACGGACAAGAATTTTCTCGCCGCGAACGAGAGCGGATTGGTGGAAGGAAACAGGCTTAAACCGAAAAATCTGATACTCGGCGAAAAACAGATGAAAAGTTATATGAAGTACGCGAAAATCATGGCGGAGCGGGCGGCGGAAAGCCTCGCGAGCGGCGTTATAACCGCGTCGCCTTACGAACACGCGTGCGATTACTGCGAATACAGGGCTCTGTGCGGTTTCGACGCGGACTGCGGCAAAAAATACCGCTCCGGCGGAAAACGGGCGAATCCGTCCGTGATAGAAAAGGCGGCCGACAGCGAAAAGGAAAAGACGTTTACGCAGGCGCGCTTTCCGGAGGAGGAATTATGACCGATTACTCGAATTTCACTCCCGCGCAGAGAGAAGTCATCTTCGCGGACAAGGGCAACGTCCTCGTTTCCGCGTCGGCGGGCAGCGGAAAAACGTGCGTTATGATAGAGCGGCTGGTGCGGCTTATCCTCGACGGAAAGACGGACGCCGACAGAATACTCGCCGTGACTTACACGAACGCCTCCGCCGACGATATGAAAAAGAAACTCGTATCCAAAATAATAAAGGAAATAAATTCGGGCGGAAAGGACGCGGAAAGGCTGAAAGCGACGCTCGAAAAGATTTCCGTGGCGGACGTATCGACTTTCGACGGCTTTTGCTCGTCTCTCCTTCGCTCGCACTTTTACGCGATAGGGCTCGATCCGAGTTTTTCGGTCGCCGACGAGCAGACTTCCGGCGAACTGAAACGAAAGGCGGCGGATTCCCTGTTCGAGAGACTTTACGAGGAAAAAGACGAGGACTTTTTAAGGCTCGTGAGAATAATCCGCTCGGACAGGACGGACGGTCTTTTAAAGGAAAAAGTCGTCGAACTCCACGTAAAGGCGACCACGGAAGCCGATCCCGCGGGATTTCTTTCCGCCTGCGCCTCGTCGGTCACGGAAGAAACTTACGAAAATTACAAAAACGGACTTCTCTCGCTCTATAAAGCGCAACTTTCGGAATACGCGGCGGAACTCGAAGAGGTCGTAAGGGCCGCCGAGGCGGGCGCGAGCGAAAAATTCGTTCTTCTTTCAAAAGACTTATTCGCGAAATTCGTTTCCGTTCTGAATTCGGAAAGCCTCACGGACGCGATACGCGCGGCGGGCGCGGCGTGTCTCGATTTCAGAAGTCTCGGAAGAAAGCCCGACGAATACGAACTCTCTTTAAGAGCCGACCTAAAATCTTTAAATTCGCAGTTAAACGGCTTATACGCCCGTATTTCGGGCAGTCTTTACGGCGACGACGACCAAACGGCGAAGAGAAAATTTCTTTCGACCGCCCGCGACGTCGCCGCGCTCTCCCGCCTTACGATCGCGTTCGACGAAGAGTTTTCCGCGCTCAAACGCAGAGAAAACGTCGTGGATTTTTCCGATCTCGAAAGGCTTACGTACAAACTTCTCGTCGAAAATCCGGACGTTAAGGAAATTGTAAAAAACAAGTACGATTTCATATTCGCGGACGAATATCAGGACGTGAACGGACTGCAAGAGGCGATATTAAGCGAAATATCTTCCGACAATATCTTTATGGTCGGAGACGTGAAACAGTCGATCTACGCCTTCCGCGGCTGCAATCCCGACATATTCGCGGCAAAGTACGGTGATTTCAAAGAAAACGGCGGGGGAAGGGCGCTATCGCTCGACGCGAATTTCAGAAGTACGAAAGCGGTGCTCGACGCGGTGAACTCGGTCTTTAAAGAAGTTATAACCGAAAAGACGGGCGGAACGGACTACAAGGCTAATCCTATGATCTACGGGGAACTGTTCGAGGGCGACGAAGGCGAGGCTACTCTGCACGTCATAAAGAAAAGCAAGACGGAAAAAAGGGAAGAAGAGGGCGTTTACGACCTTTTGAAAGACGAAGAAAAGACCGAGGAAGAAACGGACATGATCGCGGAAGGCAAACTTATCGCGGAATTAATCGCGGAAGAACTCTCGCGCGATATATACGACGTAAAACTCAAAAAACGCCGTCCCGTAAAGCCTTCGGATATAGCCATTTTATCCCGCTCGCACACGGGGAAACTCGGCGATATAATTTCGACCGTGATAAGAAAAGGCATTCCCGTGTCGTCCGTTTCGGAAGATCCGATAAAGGATTTCCCCGAAATACAACTGCTCGTGAACGTCCTTAAACTTATAGAGTATTACGCGGACGACGTTCCTCTCGCGTCCGTGCTGAAAAGCCCGATAGGCGGACTGTCCGACGGCGACCTCGCGGAGATACGGCGGCTCACGCCGAGAGCGGGAAGAAAAGCGGACAACTCTTTTCTCCGCGCCGTAAGAGTTTACGCGGAAAAGGGCGAAAACGCCGAAATACGAAAAAAACTCAAAGCGTTCGACGAATACTTCTCGAAGATACGCCTTTTATCCGAATTTTCTTCGGCGGGCGAGATACTTTCCCGCGTGATAAGCGACAGCGGGCTCGATCTTTTCGTCGCGGGACGCCCTCGCGGCGCGGTAAGACTGAAAAGGATAGAGAGGTTCATCGCGGAGAGCGAAAAGGGCGGGAAGAAACTCGGCGCGGTCGAATTTCTTTCCAAACTCGACAACGTACTCGATAATATTTCGGTTTCCGGCGCGGAGACGGAAGAATCGGTGAAAGTGATGAATATGCACTCGTCGAAAGGTCTCGAATTTCCGATAGTGATACTTTCAAACCTCGATAAAAAATTCAACGCCAAAGACGAGACGGGCGCGGTTCTTTTCGAGCGTTCGCTCGGTATCGCGCTCAAAGGCTACGACGAGACGACTATGGTATCTTTCGACACGGTCGCGAGGACTTATTTCAAAGAGAAGATGCGCGTAAGCAGGATAACGGAAGAGGCTCGGCTCTTTTACGTCGCGATGACTCGCGCGGAAAACAGACTGCACCTCATCACCAACGCCGAAGTGAAGGAAAAGAGGTTCGTCCTCTCGGCAAACTGCCCGTCGGCGTTTCTGACTCTCGGCGATATGCCCGTAAAGACTTACGAGGAAACCGACCTCGGCGGCGACGAAGAACTGCTTTCCGTCCGCCAAGTGAGAGTAGGAAAAAGCAGAAAAGCGCTCACCGACAGAATACTCAAAGGCTTGAACTTTTCGTATCCGTTCGGCGAAGAGGCTCTTCTTCCCCTCAAAAGCGCGGTCACGAGGCTCGCGGAAGACGAATCGAAACGCGTGTTTCTGACCGATCCCGAAAGAGAAGAGCGGGCGGCGGAAAGAAGTTATGCCGAAAAGGGCACTGCGTTCCACAGGTTTATGGAACTCGCGGACTTTTCCCGTTCCGACGCAACGCGGCAGGCGGAAGAGATGCTTAAACGCGGAAAACTCGCCGAAAGTCAATACGCCCTTCTCGATTTTTCGGCGTTAAACCGCGTACTGTCCCTCTCGGTTTTCAAAGAACTCGAAAATTTCGACGTTTACAGAGAACAGCCTTTCATAGCCGAATTTTCAGCCGAGGAACTGTACGGAAAAGGTTCGGGAAATATGCTCGTTCAGGGAATAATCGATCTTATAGCGATATCGAAAGACGAAAAGAGCGGGATAATAATAGATTACAAGACTTCGCTTAAAAGCGATTCGGCTCTCGCCGAGATATATTCCGCGCAAATCGGACTTTACAAAGCGGCGGCGGAGAAGTCGCTCGGAATAAAAATAACGGGAACGTATATAATAAATCTTTTAAGCGGACGGATAATAACGGTTTTTTGACGACGCGGCGGGATCACGTTTACCGTTCCGCGTAAAATTTTTGTGATAAAAGCCGCCGCTTTTCCTTTCGGAAAAGCGGCGGCTTGTTCTCTGAAAATCAACGTATAAGCCGTTTAACAGGCTTTTTCTCTTCTGAAATAATAAAACTTTCCGTCCTCGCCGGTCTTTACGAGTCCGCTCGACAAAATTGCTTTTTCCGAGCGGAAATTCTCTTTAAAACACTTCGCTCTGACTTTAAGCCCCATCTTTTCCGCGAGCGTTACGGCGGCGGAAAACGCCGCTTTTCCGTATCCCTTGCCCTGCTTTTCCGTTATTATCCTCACGCCTATCTCGCACGAAGAGCATATCGAAAAGTTATAAAGCACAGCCTCGCCGATAAGTTCGCCGCCCGCTTTCTCTCTCACGGCGAGAGAAAGCGCCGTCCCCGCGAAAAAGTCGGACTTTTGCGTTCCGAAGAAATAATCGGCGTCCGCCTTTTCAGAGCCGAGGTCGGCTTTATAGTCGTATCCCCAAGCGGCGTTCAGTTCTTCGTCGGAACAAAGGGCGAAATATCTCTCTTTATCCCTTTCCTCTATTCCGTTCAAAATCACGCCGTCGCCCTTTATTTCGGGCGGACGGCCGAGCCCGAAAAGCGGGGAATTTATCTTCACGAGGTTCTTGTTTTCCATCTTCACGGGATGATACTGCGTTTTCGACTTGCGCAGTCCCTCGTCGCCCGAATCGTCCTCGCGGTTTATATATTCGGGCGTTATTCCGAGTACGTCTTTAACGTAAACGACGAACGAGTGAAATATCGCGGGATAAATCCCATCGTAATATTTAAGCGCCTTTTCCACGTGTATGACGAGCGACCTTCCCGCGATCTCGCCGACCGTCACCGCCGCGACTTTCCCGTTTACTCTCAAAACTCCGCCGAGGAGCGGCAGGGAAGTAAAATTCGCGATAAGACTTTCGGTCGCCCTGAATTCCTCTCTTTCGAGTTCTCCGCCGTCGGCGTGATAAGCGGCGTATTCATCGAGCATTTCTTCCGCCTCGCGGATATTTCCGTCGCTTAACGGCTCGAAAACCGGTTTCCCGTAAAGTTTTTCAAACTTGTGGATATGGTTTCTCTGTCCCGCGAATTTCCCGCCGTAAAGGGAATATATATCCTCGAAAGAATACAGATAATCGCTCCATTTCCTCTCGAAAGACGCGTTGACCGTTCCCGTTTCCGATTTCTTCATCTCTTCCGCGAGTTCGTCTCCGACGCTGTAAAAAGAAAGCGGCAAGTCGTTTTCCTCGGCGTATTTTTTTATTTCTTCCATAGCCGCCTTTTCGTCGCCGCCGAAAGGATAACCGAATACCGTCTCGCCCGAAAGGTCGAGTTTAATGATAAAACAGCCCGCGCTCTCCGCGATCTCCGCGCCGAAATCTTCGTCCCACATAAAAATCGAGCCGACCGTAAAGTCGCTCGAAAGGAACGGACAGTTCTTTATCTTGTCCGCGAATTTCAATAAGTTTATCTTTGTTAACGGTAAAAAATCGATCATGGTAAAATCCCGTCTATTATCTCGCTTATTCTGTCAAGGTCGTCGCGAGTGTAATAATCGACGTATATCCTGCCCTTTTCGTCGTTGCCTATCGCCGCCACTTTCGTGCCGAGCGCGCGCTGCATCCTCTCGACTAAATCTTTGAGTTCCACCGAAATAACTCTCTTCGGCTTTTTCTCTTTCGGGAAGGGATCGAGATAATCTCTGACCGCCTTTTCGAGTTGTCTCACGCTCATACCGGTTTTCACCGCTTTATAAGCGAATTTTTCCTGTTCTTTCGCAGTAAGCGGAACGAGCGCGCGGGCGTGTCCCGCCGAGAGTTCGCCGCGCGAGACCTTTTCTTTGACGAAATCCGCGAGCGAGAGCAGTCTTATCGTGTTCGCTATCGCGGAGCGGCTCTTTCCGAGCCTCTCGGCGAGTTCTTCCTGCGTGAGAGAAAACTCCTGCATAAGAAGTTTCATCGCGTTCGCCGCCTCTATCGGGCTTAAATCTTCTCTCTGCAAGTTCTCGATAAGCGCGACTTCCTTTACGTCTTTATCCGAATATTCCCTTATTATCGCGGGAACGGTGGTTTTTCCCGCGAGTTTGCTCGCCCTGTACCGCCTCTCGCCCGCTATTATCATATATCCGTCGCCCGTCTTTACCACGACTATCGGCTGGATTACTCCGTGCTTTTCGATAGACGCGGAAAGTTCGCCGAGCGCGGCTTTATCGAAAACCTTTCTCGGCTGGCGGGGATTAGGATAGACTTTCTCTATATCGAGTTCGTAAACCGCGTCCGTTTGTATTCCGTTTTTATCTCTTTCCGTCATTTTTATAATACGCCGCCCGCAAACGTCCCGTTTGCGGGCGGCCCTTAAAATTTTCAGTCTTTTTCTTCGCCGTCGGCGTTTTCGGCGTTTTCCGCCTTTTCCGCGTTTTCTTTTTCCGCCTCTTTTTCGGCGGCGGCTTTTTCCTCTTCTTTGAGTTTCGCGTCCGTCCTCTTAAACGGATTAGCCGCCCTTTCCGCGTCGCGTTTTTCCATATATTCCTCTATGGTTTTGACGTCTTTACCTTCCATAAGCATATCCACTTCGTCCTGATAAATGGTTTCCCTCTCAATAAGAAGTCTCGCCATATTGTCGAGCAGATTTCTGTTCGCGGAAAGAAGTTCCGTCGCCTTTTCGTGCGCGTTTTTGACTATTTTTTCGACTTCCTCGTCGATTATCGCCGCTATCTTGTCGCTGTACGGGGAAACGGTCTGGTAATCCCTTCCGAGGAACACCTGTTCGTTGTCGCCGTAATTTACAGGTCCTATCCTTTCGCTCATGCCCCACTCGGCGACCATCTTTCTCGCCCGCTCGGTCACCACTTTTATATCGTTGGACGCGCCCGCGGAAATATCCTTTATCACGAGTTCTTCCGCGACTCTCCCGCCGAGCGTCATAACTATATCGTCGAGCAGTTTATTCTTCAAAAGATGATTGTCGTCGTTGTCGGGACGAGTCATCGTATATCCCGCCGCCATACCGCGCGGAATTATGGAAACTTCCTGAACGGGATCGCAGTGCGGCAAGAGCCTCGCGAGGATCGCGTGTCCCGATTCGTGATACGCCGTTATCCTCTTATCCGTTTCGGTGACCAGCCTCGACTTCTTCTGCGGTCCTATGATAACTTTATTTATAGCCTCGTAAAGATCTACGTTGGTTATCGCCCTTTCGTTCTTTCTCGCGGCGAGAATAGCCGCCTCGTTCATAAGGTTGGCTATATCCGCGCCCGAAAATCCCGCGGTCATCCTCGCGAGAACTTTGAAATTGACGTCCGCGGCGAGCGGCTTGTTCCGAGAGTGGACTTTGAGTATCGCCTCTCTTCCCCGAACGTCCGGCATATTGACGTAAACCTGTCTGTCGAACCTTCCGGGGCGCATCAGAGCGGGATCGAGTATATCCGCCCTGTTCGTCGCGGCTATTATTATAATGCCGTCGTTGGCGTCGAAACCGTCCATCTGAACGAGAAGTTGGTTGAGCGTCTGTTCTCTCTCGTCGTTTCCGCCGCCGAGTCCCGCGCCCCTCTGTCTGCCGACCGCGTCTATCTCGTCGATGAATATTATACAAGGCATACTCTTTTTCGCCATCGCGAACAGATCTCTTACTCTGCTCGCGCCGACGCCTACGAACATTTCCACGAAGTCCGAGCCCGAAATAGAGAAGAACGGAACGTTCGCCTCGCCCGCGACCGCTTTCGCGAACAGCGTTTTACCCGTTCCCGGAGGACCTACGAGAAGCACGCCTTTCGGAATCCTCGCGCCGAGCGTCGAAAACTTTCTCGGATTTTTGAGAAATTCCACGACTTCCTGCAATTCCTCTTTTTCCTCTTCCGCGCCGGCGACGTCCGAAAATCTGACCTTGACGTTCTGATTTACGCGCGCTTTGGTCTTGCCGAAGTCCATAGCGCCCTTGCCGCCGCCGTTCATCTGCCGCATTATGAAGAATAAAAGGAACAGCCCTATACCTATCGAAATAAGCGGGAAAATAAGGCTCGATATAACCGATCCGGAGTTAGGATCTTTGAATTCCAACGATACCCCGTTCATTTCTAATACTTCAATTTTCTTTTGAAGATGTTCAAAAGACGAATAATATTGCGACGTATATAAAAGTCTTTTCCCGTTGTAACCCGAAATAGCGTAACCGTCTATTACAATTTTGGTTATTTCGCATTTTTCTTTGTTAAAAACCCATGCGTCTTTATTACCGTCTGCCGTAGTATCAACAGTTTCAAAGCCTGCATGTTCAAAGAACTTGGTTTCGTCCACGCTCGTGCCGCCCGTCAGAAGTCTGCCCGCGATTATAAAGAACGCTATCAAAGCCGCGGCGACTACCGCCACGATAATAATGGTC
>CADBSX010000092.1 GCA_902797515.1 uncultured Eubacteriales bacterium
CGCATTATTTTGTCCGTTTCGCCGAGTTCTTTTATGACCACGACGGGAATTTTCTTGTCCATTTGTCTGCTCCTTTTCCTTTTATCAGATATATTTTAGCAGTATCCGATAAAAAAGTCAACTTTTATATTGTGTGATTTTTAACCTGTTGCTATCCCGTCCGCAAAAACAAAAAAGGGCTTTCGCCCGATGCGAAAGCCCAGATTTTGTCTTAATTATACGTTAAGAATACGGCAGATACTCTTATTCAAAATCATGCAAATGAGGTCGAGTATCCAAACGATCCATCCGCCAAGGAAAATACGGATGATGCCGGCAACGATCTTTCCTTCAGAAATTCTCGTTACGACGCCGCAGATCCACGCGGTGAACGGAATTATAGCAAGGATAAGACTTACGATCCAACTAAGACCAAAGTAATCGCTCTTGTTCGCCATTGTTTTCTATCCTCCTTAAAAATTTAAGCGAACGGCTCGTTTTCCGCCGCTTCCGTTAAAAGTATATCACATTATTTTTAAAAAAACAACTCAATATAATAATGTTTTCGATAAAATTTTCAAAATTTTTTAATTTTTTCGTATAAATCTTCCGGCGTTTCCGCGAACGAAGTCGCGCCCGCGTTTATAAGTTCGTCTCTTCCGCGGAATCCCCATAAAACGGATATTCCGTCGATCCCCGCGTTTATATACGTCCTCGCGTCCGTTTCGCCGTCGCCGACGAAAACCGCTTCTTCTTTTTTTACGCCGAGTTCCTTTAAAATAAGCCTTACGCCCTCGCCGTCGGGCTTCGTCTTTACGCCCTCTCTCTGTCCGAAAACGCAGTCGGGATAAACGTCGGGGAAAAACTTACCTATCACCTCGTCCGTTCCCGCCTGCGGCTTGTTCGACAATACCGCGAGAAGATATCCCTCTTCCCGAAGTCTTTTCATAAGTTCCTTCACGCCTTTATACGCGCGGCTTTTCGGACTTCCGCAGTAATTGTACGAATTGTTGTAAAAATCGAGTATTTCCCCGAAATTTTCCGCTTTTTCGCCTTTCAGCGCCCTCTCGACGAGTTTTCGCGCGCCGTTCCCGACGAATCTCACCGTTTCGGCGAGCGAGATCTCCGGATAGCCGAATTTTACGAGCGTCTTGTTTATATTGTCGCATATGTCTTCGGAAGAGTTCACGAGAGTTCCGTCGAGATCGAAAATAACGAGCCTTTTCATTTCACATCTTTTCGGGAACTTTTATTCCGAGAAGGGAAAGCGCGTTTCCGAGCGTCCGCAAAGCGCTTTTGCAGACGTCGAGCCTGAAATTCATAACGTTTTCCTCTTCGCCGATTATCCTGCATCCCATATAGAATTTATTGAAAAGCGACGAGAGATTTATCGCGTATCTCGTAATATAGAAAGGTTCGAGTTTTTCAGCCGCCTGCCTCACCGTTTCGGGAAATTCCGCGAGGCAGGATATAAGCGCGTATTCTTCGTCCGTCACCGCCCCTATCTCGTATTTCTTCGGCTCTCCGCCCTTTCTTAAAACGCTCTTTATCCTCGCCGCGGTGTACTGACAGTACGGTCCCGTCTCGCCGTCGAAATTGAGTATCTTGTCGTAACTGAACGCTATATCTTTTATCTTGCTGTTCGAAAGCGCGGCGAACACGACCGCGCCGTTTCCGACCATCCTCGCCGTTTCCTCTTTATTTTCGAGGTCGGGATTTTTGTTCTCTATGATTTCGAGAGCCTTTTCGCGGCATTTCGCGAGGACGTCCTCTAAAAGTACGACTTTCCCCTCTCTCGTGCTCATCGCGACCTGATTTCCGTTCTCGTCGAGAAGAGACACCATGCCGTAAGCGACGTGGACGAGGTCTTTCGCCCAAGGCTTGCCCATAAGTTCGAGGACTTTGAATATCTGACGGAAGTGAAGGTTCTGCTGGTACGCGACGACGTATAAGCACTTGTAAAAATCGTAATGCGCCTTGCGGTAGCACGCCGCCGCGAGGTCGCGCGTCGCATAGAGCGACGCCCCGTCCGAACGCAGAATAAGACAAGGCGGCATCCCGTATTCTTCGAGATCGACTATCTTCGCGCCGTCGCTCGTCTTTAAAAGTCCCTTTTCTTCGAGTTCGTCTATAACGGGCTGCATCTTGTCGTTGTAAAAACTCTCGCCCGCGTAGGAATCGAATTTTATTCCGAGTTCGTCGTATATTTTATTCACGTCTTTTAAGGTGAGTTCTTTGAACCACGAAAAAAGTCCGACGCACTCTTCGTCGCCGTTTTCGATAAGCCTGAAATACTCCCTCGCCTTATCGTCCGCCTCGGGATGCGTTTCCGCCTCTTTGTGGTATTTGACGTAGAGCCTCGTCAGTTCCTTTATCCCGCCTTTTTCGACCTCTTCCCTGTTTCCCCACGCCTTGTACGCGTATATCAGTTTGCCGAACTGCGTTCCGTAGTCGCCGAGGTGATTTATCCCGACGGTATTATATCCGAGATATTTGAAAATCCGGTAAAGCGCGCCGCCTATCACCGTGGTCGAAAGATGCCCTATGTGAAACGGTTTCGCTATGTTTATCGAGGAATAGTCGATAACTATCGTCTTTCCCTTTCCCTCGTCGGACGAGCCGTATCTCTCGCCCTCTTCCGCGATCCTCGAAAGAGTTTCTTTGATAAGCCCGATCTTGTTCACTCTGAAATTGAGATAGCCGTTCACCGCGACGGCGGAAGTTATCACCTCGTCGGTCTTATATTCCGCTTTAAGCGTTTCCGCGATAAGCGCGGGCGGCTTTCTGAATATCTTCGCGAACCTGAAACACGGCAGAGCGTAATCGCCCATAGTGAGGTCGGGCGGAACTTCTATCGCGTCCGCGACTTCCTCTTTCGTAAGCCCTTCTATTTTCAGCCTTTCGGCAATGTAAGATTTATAATTCATACTATAATAAATTTTACCATAAATAAAAAAATACCGCAACAAAAGATTTGGATAAAATCAAATATTATTGTATAATAAATAGGAAAAAAACGCATTTGGAGAAAATTTCCGTATGAAATTAGGTGTCGTCGGACTTCCGAACGTCGGAAAGTCCACTTTATTCAACGCGATAACTCACGCGGGAGCGCAGGCGGCGAACTTCCCGTTCTGTACGATCGAGCCGAACGTAGGCGTGGTCGCCGTTCCCGACGAAAGGCTTTATAAACTCGCCGCGCTCTACGACTGCAAGAAGATAACTCCCGCGACGATAGAATTCGTCGATATAGCGGGGCTCGTAAAGGGCGCGTCAAAGGGCGAGGGGCTCGGCAACAAATTCCTCTCGCATATACGCGAAGTGGACGCGATAGTGCACGTCGTCAGGTGTTTCGAGGACGAAAACGTGACGCACGTCGAAAACACCGTCGATCCCGTCAGGGATATAGGCATAATCAATCTCGAACTTATCCTCGCGGATATGGAAACGGTGCAGAAACGCTACGACAAAGCCTACGGCATGATAAAGTCGGGGGATAAGAAATACAAAGTCGAATCCGACCTTTTAAAGCGTATTTTAGACCGCCTCGCCGAAGAAAAGCCCGTAAGAGGTATGGAATTTTCGGAAGAAGAACAGTCTTACGTCGATAACCTGTTCCTTTTGACGACAAAACCGGTGATATACGCCGCGAACGTGTCCGAAGAGGATATGGGAAAGACGGCGGAAGAAATTCCGCTCGCGAAAAAAGTAAAGGAACTCGCGGAAAAGGAAAACAGCGAAACGCTCGTTATCTGCGCGAGGACGGAAGAGGAAATTTCCGAACTCCCGCCCGAGGACGCGAAGATATTCCTCGAAGACGCGGGGCTTACCGAAAGCGGGCTCGACCGCCTCGTAAAAGCCTCGTATAAACTTCTCGGACTTATAAGTTTCCTCACCGCGGGCGAACCCGAAACTCGCGCGTGGACTATCAAGGACGGCACGAAAGCGCCGCAGGCGGCGGGAAAAATTCACTCCGATTTCGAGAAGGGATTTATCCGCGCCGAGTGCATCGACTGGAAACTGCTTTTAGAGTGCGGGAACTACACGAAGGCGAAAGAACTCGGAAAAGTGCGTTCGGAAGGAAAGGATTACGTGATGAAAGACGGCGACGTGGTTTTATTCCGTTTCAACGTCTGATATTAACCGTAAAAAGACGAGCCCCGCGGGCGGCGTGCCGCCCGCGGGGCTCTTTTCATTTGTTTTTATTCTTCCGCCACACCGAATACGTCCTGCATAAGCGCTTTCGCGGGATCGTATCCCGCCTGTTTGAGCCTGTAAAGCCTCGCCGCGGTTTCGAGTACCACGGGGATATTACGACCGGGAGTTACGGGGATCTTCACGTTTAAGATCTTCTGTCCGAGTATTTCGGTATAGTTCTCTTCCGTGCCTATCCTGTCGTAAGTCTGCCCCTCTATCCAAGGCGAGAGTTCGGCGACTATCTCTACCGTCTTAGACGGTCTTATTGCCCCCGGACCGAACATCCTCTGCACGTTTATTATTCCTATCCCCCTTATTTCCATATAATACCTTATCTTTTCGGGGGATTTGCCTATAAGTTGATCGTTGATGTATTTGATTATGACGGAATCGTCGGCTATCAGTCGGTGTCCGCGGCTTATAAGTTCGAGCGCGATCTCGCTCTTTCCTATGCCCGACTTGCCCATTATAAGTATTCCGACGCCGTAAACTTCCATAAGTTCGCCGTGGACGACTTCCGTCGGGGCGAGCAGTTCGCTCTGATAGATCGTGAGGTCGTTCACGAGTACGGTGGTCACCTTATCCGACGTAAAGACGGGGCACGAATATTTTTCCGCGAGCGAAAGCATTTCGGGCAACACCTGCCTGCCCCGCGCGACTATCATGCAAGGTATGCCTTTTTTGAAGATAGGCTCCAACGCCTCGGTCCTCTTTTCGGACTGCATACCGAGAAGAAAGTCGTATTCGGCGTTTCCTATCACCTGCACTCTCGACTTGTCGAAGTGCGTCATATATCCCGCGAGTTGCAGTCCCTGACGGGAAACGCTGATATTATTGAGCGCGATCTCGCCTCTCCCGTCGAAAACCGTTTCGAGTTCGAGTTCGCGCGAAAAAGCCGCGACGGAAACCGTTCTCGTTTCATAGTTAACTTTCTCTTTTTTCATTTTCAAAATACTCCTTTATTTTTCGGGCGTTCGCCGCGCTTATTCCGTCCGTCTC
>CADBSX010000093.1 GCA_902797515.1 uncultured Eubacteriales bacterium
ATCACGAGATACCGGAAGTTCTGCCGGATTGCCCCGTTCTTAATTGTAAAATAACGGGAAGTTATCCGTTCGACGGACTGTGCGGCGCCGGCGTCGCGTATAAACTCGCGTACGCGCTCATAGGCGAAAAGGCGAACAGATACCTCGATATAGTCGCGATAGCGACCGTCGCCGACAGTATGCCGCTTATAGACGAAAACAGAATAATCGTTTCGGAAGGGCTTAAACTGTTCAAAAACGGCAGGTGCTGTAAAGCCGTAAAGGCGATAACCGAGGCGAGCAAAATGAACGAGATAACCGCTCAATCGGTCGCCTTTTACGTTGCGCCGAGGATAAACGCCGCGGGAAGAATGGGCGACGCGAGGCTCGCTCTCGAAACGTTCATTTCCGAGGACGAAGACGAGATCAGAAGTCTTGCGGCGAAACTTAACGAATATAACGTCTTGCGCCAGACGGAGTGCGATAAAATGTACAGGGACGCCAAGGCTCTCGCGTCGAAGGAAGATCCGAAGAGCAGAGTGTTGGTAATAAGCGACGAAAAATGGAAAAACGGCGTTCTCGGTATAGTTTCGGCAAAACTCGTCGAAGAATATTATAAGCCGGCGATACTTCTTTCCGAAAAGGACGGCGTGTTGCACGGCAGCGCGAGGTCGATAGATAAAATAAATATCTTCGAGGCGATAAGCGCCGTCAAAGACTGCCTTATCGAATTCGGCGGGCATTCGCAAGCGGCGGGCGTTACGCTGAAAAAAGAGGACCTTCCGAGGTTTAAAGAGGCATTGAACGCCTATCTCGCGGAAAACGGCGAACTCACTTTCGAGGACGGAATAACGGAAGTCGAAGAAGTCGTGACCGAACCTTTTCCGATCGATTTCGCGAGCGAACTCTCGCTTTTGGAGCCGTGCGGAACGGGAAACAGAAAGCCGCTGTTCGCGACGGAATGCCGTTGCGTGGACGCGTCGCCCGTTAAATTCGGTTCTTCTCACGTGTCGTTTAAAACCGACTGTATAGATATGATATATTTCGGCGGTTACGACAAATTGCCCGTACTCAATTCAAACGTCGGAAAACAGATAGTTTTCGAGCCGAACGTATCGGTTTTTAACGGAACGAGGTCGCTCAAAGGCTACGTTAAAGAGGTATGCACGGTCGTCGCGGAATCGGAATATATTAAAGAGGTATTGCTTGAAAATCAGTTCGACGCTTTAACGCGCGAGAACGGGGAATATAAAGAGATAAATTCTGAAAAAGCGGCGGAAATGCTTTCCGATGCGAAAAGAGAGGTTTACGGAACTCTTTTTATTCTTTCCGATATCGGAAACGCGAAGGCTTACGGCGACGCGCTGAAAGGTTTCGACGTGTCCGTTTTAAGACCTGACAGAAGCGGAAATCTCAACGTTGTATGCGTGGGATTTAAAGGTGATATCCCCGAAGGCTTCGGCAAAGTCGTATATCTCGACAAGCCGCTCGCCGTCGCGAAATGCGCCGCGGAAGTTTTCGTGAATACCGGACTCGACGGTTTCGGGGGCGGAAAAATCGAGGCGGAAAGGGGCGTTCTCGGCGATATATATAAAGTTATAAACAATCGGCTCAAAAGTTTTGCGAGCGTTACCGACCTCATACGCGAAGAGAGGATAAATTATTCTTTCGCGCAGGTCGTTTTCGCGGTCAGAGTATTCACGGAACTCGGGCTTCTGAAAATCGTGAACGGAAAGTACCACGTGAATTTAGGTTTTAAGTCGAAGTTGGAAAATTCGTCGATATTCAACAAAATGAAGAACATCGGTTAAGTATTATGTGCGAAGATATCTTTAAGGACATAGAAAAAATATATTCTCCGACGGAACAGGAAGTTCTGAAACGGGCGTTTTACTTTGCGAAAGAGGCGCACGAAGGTCAGAAACGGGCGTCCGGGGAAGATTATTTTACGCATCCGGTCGCGGTCGCGAAAATTCTCGTCGATCTCGGCATGGATTATTCCGCCGTCGCGGCGGCTTTTCTGCACGACGTGATAGAGGATACGCCCGTGTCCGAGGCGGATATACAAAAGGAATTCGGAGAAGAGATACTTATTCTCGTTCAGGGCGTAACCAAACTCGATAAGATCGAATTCAAATCGCAGGAAGAGGAACAGGCGGAAAACTTCAAAAAGATTTTCGTTTCTATGGCGAAGGATATAAGAGTAATAATCATAAAACTCGCGGACAGACTTCACAATATGCGTTCGCTCAATTTCCTTTCGCACGAAAGACAACTCAAAATGGCGCACGAAACTCTCGATATTTACGCGCCTCTCGCGGGCAGGCTCGGTATTTCGCAGATAAAATGCGAACTCGAAGACCTGTGTCTTAAATATATAGATCCCGAGGCATACGAATATCTTTCGGTCAATATCGACAGCAAGATAACCGAAAGAAGGGAATTCGTCGCGTCTGTCGTTGACGAGATAAAGGAAATACTTGCGGAAAGCAATATCAAAGGCGAAGTTTTCGGTCGGCCGAAACACTTTTACAGTATCTATAAAAAAATGAAAAAACAGGGCAAAACGCTCGATCAGATATACGATCTGACGGCGGTAAGGGCGATAGTCGATACCGTTGACGAGTGCTATGAATTGCTCGGAAAGATACACAAGAAGTGGAAACCTATCCCCGGACGGATCAAAGATTATATAGCGATGCCGAAAGAGAATATGTATCAGAGCCTTCACACGACGGTGGTTACGAGTTTCGGCAAGATATTCGAGATACAGATAAGGACGAGAGAAATGAACCGCACCGCCGAATACGGTATAGCGGCTCACTGGAAATACAAGGAAAACAAAGAAAACGCCGACAATTTCGACAAGAGGCTGTCTTGGATAAGAGAAGTAATGGAGTGGCAGGGCGGTTTCAGCAATTCCACGGAGTTTATCGAAAGTTTAAAAGGGGACGTATATAACAGCGAGGTGCTCGTATTCACGCCGAAAGGCGAAGTTATAAGCCTCGTTAAAGACGCGACGCCTATCGACTTCGCGTACAGAATACACACCGAAGTCGGAAATAAATGCGTCGGCGCGAAAGTGAACGGAAAAATCGTGCCGCTCACCACCACTTTAAACGTCGGGGACGTCGTAGAGATAATCACTTCCAAACTCTCGAAAGGTCCGTCGTGGGACTGGTTGAGAATAGCTAAATCTTCCGGCGCGAAAGCGAAAATAAAGGCTTTTTACAAGAAGTCTATGCAGGAAGAGAACGAGAAACTCGGCAAGAGTATGCTCGACGCGGAGGCGAAAAACAGAGGTTATAACTTCGGGGAACTTTTAAATCCGATAAGTTTCGAGAGAGTAGGACAGAGATTTTCTTTTTCAACGGCGGAAGAGATGTACGCCGCGGTAGGTTGCGGCGCGGTGGGCGTAAATCAGGTCCTGATGAAACTTATCGACTTTTACCGCAAGGAAGTTCCCGCGCCCGAAAAAGTCGGCGCGCTCACGAAAAAAACGGCTGAAAACAGCGTCGGCAGCGTTCGAATTAAGGGAATGAGCGGGCTGCTCGTCAGATTTGCGGGCTGCTGTAATCCCGTTCCCGGGGACGATATAGTAGGATACGTTTCGAGAGGCAGAGGCGTGACCGTTCACCGCCGCGATTGTCCGAATATGAAAAACGAGGACAAGGACAGACTTCTCGACGCGGATTGGACGGGCAGCGAGGGCAGTTATTCGGTCGCGGTGAGAGTTATAGGCACGGAAGACGCGCCCGTGCTCGTATGCGTGTCTAACGCCTGCACGGCATTAGGACTCGCGATAATATCCGTCAACGGACGGCTCGACAGCAAAAACCGTCAGTCCATCGTCGATTTCACCATAAAACTCAACAAAAAGGAAGACCTCGATCTGCTTTTTGCGAAGGTCAGGCAAAACGCGGGGATAATCGACTTATACAGGACGGTAAACTGACTTTATGAAACTCGAAACCAACGTAAAAAATCTCGACGCGGACATCATAGAAGAACTGAAATTCTTCACCGACTGCGACGGGCTTAATGTGGTCGTATCGCACAGAGAAGAGGGATATTCTTTTTTCGATAACGTGACCGTGAACGGCAGGGATTATTCCTTTTCCGCGGAAAAGCGTTATAAGGGCGAAACGGAAAGGAAGAGATACGAAAAGAGATACGTCAAACTCGCGGTTTATAAGGCGGTTTCCGATTATACGGGCGAAAAACTGACTTGGGGCGCGCTTACCGGCATACGCCCCGTTAAATACGCCTATTCCGTCGGTGAAAATTGGCGGAAGGAACTGAAAGAAGAAATGGAAGTCGAGGACGGAAAACTCGACCTCATCGGGCGCATAATAGAACAACAGAAGGGAATTTACGGATATAAAGAGGGAAACGTCGATCTGTTTATCGGCGTTCCGTTTTGTCCGTCGAGGTGTCTGTATTGCTCGTTCATATCGAACGAGATAGGCCGTGAAACCGCCGTTTCCGAGTATTGTGACTGCGTTGTGAAAGAGATAAAGGCGGCCATGCCGCTTATAAAAAATCTGCGGTCGGTTTATATCGGCGGCGGCACGCCCGTATCCCTTCCCGTAAAGGAACTCGAAAAGATACTCGACGCCGTAGGAAAAGTCGGATGCGAATTTACGGTAGAGGCGGG
>CADBSX010000094.1 GCA_902797515.1 uncultured Eubacteriales bacterium
CGAAAGGCATAAGCACCGTGCCCGCGCCTATCGTGGAATCGAATCTTTCCGAAAGCCCTCTCTTCGAGCATACGTTCAGATCCGACAAAAGGTCTTTATATCCTTTAACGAAATCCGTCGTTTTTTCTTTATTTATATCCTTCGGGGACTCCGTTTCTATATCGATATGTTTTTCCGCGCCGTTGGAATTGAGAAATTTCCTCGAAATATCGACTATCGTCTTTCCGTTCCAACGCATTTTCAGCCGATTTTCATCCGTGACTTCCGCGACGACAGTCGCCTCTAAATTTTCCCTGTCGGCAAGTTTCATGAACTTTTCCGCGTCGCTTGCCGAAACGACGACCGCCATCCTTTCCTGCGATTCGGAAATGGCGAGTTCCGTTCCGTCGAGCCCCTCGTATTTTTTCGGCACGGCGTTAAGGTTTATATCGAGTCCGTCGGCGAGTTCTCCGACCGCGACCGACACGCCGCCCGCACCGAAGTCGTTGCACCTCTTTATCAGTTTCGACGCCTCCGGATTCCTGAAAAGCCTTTGGAGTTTCCTCTCTTCCGGCGCGTTGCCTTTTTGCACTTCCGCGCCGCAGGTTTCCACCGATTTAAGGTTATGCGCTTTCGACGAGCCCGTCGCGCCGCCGATCCCGTCTCTGCCCGTCCTTCCGCCGAGAAGTATGACCTTATCCCCTTTGACGGGCGTTTCGCGCCGCACGTTTTCCGCGGGAGCGGCGGCTATCACCGCGCCTATTTCCATACGTTTAGCCGCGTATCCTTTATGGTATATTTCATCGACTATTCCCGTCGCGAGTCCTATCTGATTGCCGTAAGAAGAATATCCCGCCGCCGCGGTCTGAACGATTTTCCTCTGCGGCAGTTTCCCCTTTATCGTCTCCGAAACGGGAACGGTCGGATCCGCCGCGCCCGTAACGCGCATCGCGGCGTAAACGTAAGATCTTCCCGAAAGGGGATCTCTTATCGCCCCGCCTATACAGGTCGCCGCGCCTCCGAACGGCTCTATTTCCGTCGGATGATTGTGCGTTTCGTTTTTGAAAAGAAGCAGCCATTTCTGCTTTTCGCCGTTCACTTCGACGTCTATCTTCACCGTACAGGCGTTTATCTCTTCCGACTCGTCGAGTTTTTGAAGTAATCCTCTCTTTTTCAGGACTTTCGCCGCGAGCGTGCCTATATCCATAAGATTTATCGGTTTTTCGCGCGATATTTCGCGTCTTCCCGCGAGGTATTCGTTATACGCCTTTTCGAGAAGTCCGTCCTCGAATTTCACCTTGTCTATCGTCGTGAGAAAAGTGGTATGGCGGCAGTGATCCGACCAATACGTATCTATCATCCGTATCTCGGTTATCGTTGGATCTCGCTTTTCTTCCGCAAAGTAATCGCGGCAGAATTTCGCGTCGCTTTCGTCCATCGCGAGACCGTAATCTTTGACGAATTCCTTTAATTCCTCTTCGCCGTAATTTATAAATCCGTTTATCGTCGCCACTTCTTTCGGAACACTGTATTCCGCTTTTATCGTCGCGGGCTTTTCAAGGCTCGCTATTCTCGCCTCGACGGGATTTACGACGTATTTC
This sequence comes from uncultured Eubacteriales bacterium, assembly GCA_902797515.1. Lineage (GTDB taxonomy): Bacteria > Bacillota > Clostridia > Christensenellales > Borkfalkiaceae > UBA10281. Next base: position 1,581 of record CADBSX010000094.1, read on the forward strand.
TTTATCTTTTCAAAGTCCTCTTCCGTAACGTCTCCGTAAAGCGCGTAAACTTTCGCGCTCGCAACCGTCGGACGGTCGCCGCACGACATTATCTGAATGCACTGTTCCGCGGAATCAGCCCTCTGATCGAATTGTCCCGGAAGGTATTCGACCGCAAAAATGCGATCCGCTTTCGGCAGATCTTCCGTCACTTCATCGAGTTGCGGCTCGGAAAAAACAGTCCTCTTCGCCTCGGAAAATTTTTCCTCGGATATGTTTTCCGCGTCGTAACGGTTGAATATCCTTACTTTTTCAAGTCCTTTTATCCCTACGATATTTTTAAGTTCCGACAAAAGCGCTTTCGCCTCGTTGTCAAGTCCTTCTTTCTTTTCCACGTAAATACGATATACCATTATCTTTTCTCCGCATTTAAAGCTTTTTGTCCGATATCCTTTCTGAAATAGGCGTTTTTAAATTTTATCTTTTCAGTTTTTCCGTAAGATTTTTCTATCGCTTTTCCGAGCGTGTCCGCGACCGACACTACGCCTAAAACTCTCCCGCCGTCGGTATAGAGTTTTCCGTTTTCACGTTTCGCGCCCGCAAAATACACGTCGTCTTTCACCGCGTCGTCAACCGTTATCTCGTATCCCTTTTCGTATTTTTCGGGGTAACCGAAAGACGCCATAACGACGCAGCAAGCGTATTTTTTCTCAAATTCGACGGGCGTTTTATCGAGAGTTCCGTCCGTAGTCGAGCGCATAACTGTAAGAAGATCGGACTTCAAAAGCGGCAGAACGACCTGCGTTTCGGGATCGCCGAAACGACAGTTGTACTCTATCACTTTCGGACCGTCTTTCGTCAGCATCAGTCCGAAATAAAGACAGCCCTTAAAAGTCCTGCCTTCCGCGTTCATGGCGTTCACCGTCGGAACGAATATTTCCCTATAACACCTTTCCGCGATATCGTCCGTGTAGTACGGATTAGGCGCGACGGTCCCCATACCGCCCGTATTCAGCCCCTCGTCGCCGTCTTTCGCCCGCTTGTGATCCATCGAAGAAACCATCGGTTTTATCGTCTTTCCGTCGGTGAACGCAAGCACCGAAACTTCGGGACCTTCAAGAAATTCCTCGACAACTACCCTGTTTCCGCTCTCGCCAAATATCTTGTCGCGCATTATCGAGCGGACCGCGTTTTCCGCGGCGACGAAATCTTTCGCGATGATCACGCCTTTTCCGAGCGCGAGCCCGTCGGCTTTTATCACGACGGGGAAATTGCCCTTCGCAATATACGAAACCGCCTCGTCCGCGTCCGAAAACGTCTCGTAACGAGCGGTAGGAATACCGTATTTTTTCATAAGATTTTTCGCGAAAACCTTACTGCTCTCTATTATCGCGGCGTTCTTTCTCGGACCGAAACACGGAACTCCGACTTTTTCGAGTTCGTCCACCGCGCCGAGCGCAAGCGGATCATCCGGCGTTACGACGGCGTAATCTATCGCCTTTTCGGTCGCGAAAGAGACGATTTTCTCTATATCTTTGGCGTTTATAGGAACGCAGGTCGCGTCCGCCGCTATTCCGCCGTTCCCGGGGAGAACGAAAATTTCTTCTACTTCTTTGTTTTCTTTTAATTTTTTAACGACGGCGTGTTCTCTTCCCCCGCCGCCTACAACGAGAATTTTCATATCCGATTTTTACGCTTTATTTACTTTAAATTTTCGAGTGCGGTTTTTAAGGTTTAGAAACGAGCACCCTTCCACCGCAAGCGGTCCCCCTTCCCTGAAACAAGTGTCAGGGACGGTAGGCTCGCGAG
>CADBSX010000095.1 GCA_902797515.1 uncultured Eubacteriales bacterium
AAATCGATAAAAGACGGTTTTTTATTCTTTTGCGTTTCCGGCAGCGAACGCGACGGAAACGATTTCGCGAAAGAGGCGTCCGAAAAAGGCGCGAAGATGATCGTAAGTGAAAAGAGGCTCGATTTGCCCGTATGCGTCGCGGTAGTTCCGGACGTCAAGGCGGCGATGGCGAAGATATGCAAGAATTTTTACGGCGATCCGCAGGACGAACTGAAAGTGATAGGCGTGGTCGGAACTAACGGAAAGACGACGATATGCCACCTTTTAGCCGCGGTTTTGAGCGCGGACGGAAAAAAGACGGGCGTTTGCGGAACGATAGGTACTTTCTACGACGGAAGAGCGGAAGATACGTCTCTTACCACTCTCGGCACGGTGGAACTTTACGAAACGATGCGAAAAATGGCGGACGCGCAGGTCCGTTATCTCGTAACGGAAGTTTCCGCGCACGCGATAGACCAACGCCGCGCGGAAGGGATCTTTTTCGAGGCTCTGATATTTACGAATTGCACCGAGGATCATCTCGATTATTTCGGTGATTTCGATACTTACTCACGCGTAAAAAGAAGTATTTTTAAAGATAATATCTGCAAATATAAGATTGTCAACGTCGATGACGCGTTAGGCGTGGACATAGCGTCCGACGGCCTTACGAACGTCGTTACCTACGGGCTCGACAATCCTGCGGACGTATTCGCCGTAAACGTCGAAGAGGACAAAAACGGCGTGTCGTTCATTATAAATCTGTTCGATCTGATATACGATATTTCCTTACCTTTGTTCGGAAAATTCAACGTTTACAACGCGCTCGCCGTGTGCGCGTGCGCCGCGATAGAAGGCGTAAAGATGCACACTCTCGCCGGGGCGCTTAAAAAAGTAAAACCGATAAGCGGCAGGGCGGAGCCCGTCGCGGAATACAACGGCGCGTCCGTATTTATCGATTACGCGCATACGCCGGACGGACTGAAAAAATCGCTCGACGCGATGAAAAAGATATGCGGCGGGAAATTGTACTGCGTTTTCGGCTGCGGCGGAAACAGAGAAAAGGAAAAGAGACCTTTAATGGGCGAAATCGCGGGAATTATCGCGGATTTTACGATCATTACGAGCGATAATCCGAGGTATGAAGATCCTCTTTCCATAATACGGGAAATAGAGAGCGGGATAAGAAAAGTCACGAAAAATTATATCGTAATACGCGACAGAAAAAACGCGATCGGATATTCGGTCAATAAACTTTGTCGTGGCGACATCCTTCTCGTCGCGGGAAAAGGCGCGGAAAAATATCAGGAAGTACTCGGCGTGAAACTCGAATTTTCGGATAAGGCGGTCGTTTCCGATTTCGTTTCGTCGCTTAACGGGAAGGTTTTGAGTTGAAGATATACGTACTTGCTTTTATTCTTTCCGCGTTGATAGCCGTTTTATCCGGTTTCGCTATCGTTCCCGCTCTGAAAAGGCTTAAAATAGGGCAGAATATCCTCGGTTACGTAGAGGAACACAATTATAAGAGCGGCACGCCGACTATGGGCGGCGTTATATTCGTTTTCGCGGCTGTCGTCGTATTTTTTCTGTTTTCTTCGGGGAGCAGATACCTCGCGAACGTCTGCGTCGTCGTAGGGCTCTCGTATATGGCGGTAGGCATGATAGACGACGGGATAAAAGTCGTTTTAAAGAGAAACGAAGGATTGAGCGCATTGCAGAAAACTCTGTTTGAATTCGCGATAGCGACGGTCGTTGTGATATTTGCGTTTTCCCGCGGTCTAACCGTTATTTTTATACCTTTTACGACTAATTCGGTAAGCGTCGGAGGCTGGTTTATCCCGCTCGGAATTTTCGTCTTTTTGGCAACTACCAACAGCGTCAATCTTACCGACGGATTAGACGGACTTGCGGGCGGAGTTTCATACGTGTATCTTTTGATAGTCGCGGTTATCACCTTATTGCAGATATCCGTCGCGGGCGGAAATTTCGTTTCGTCCGCCGATTATAAAAATATCGCTCTGCTCGAAATATCCCTTTCGGGCGGCGTGCTCGGATACCTTCTTTTCAATACTTTCAAAGCGAGCGTTTTTATGGGCGATACGGGAAGTTTATCCCTCGGCGGATTTATAGCGTCCTGCGGAATACTCGGCGGAAACGTCCTGTTTATCCCCGTGGTAGGAATTACGTTCGTTTTGTCGAGCGTTTCGGTAATAATACAGGTCCTGCACTACAAGCGGACGAAAAAGAGAATATTTTTAATGGCGCCGTTGCATCATCACTTTCAGCATAAAGGATACGCTGAAAGCAAGATAGTGTTCGCGTACAAATTCGCAACGCTTTTAATAGGTCTTATCTGTATAGTTTTTTATCTGTAAAATATTATAATTTCAGAGGTTTTTATGAATTTTTCAAGAGATAAATTTTTAGTTGTCGGCATACAGAAAAGCGGCGTTTCCGCCGCCGAACTCCTGCTTTCCAAAAAGGCGAAATGCTACGTTTACGACGATAACGAAAGCCCCGCGGTTTTAGCGGAGACAAAGAAACTCCAAGACCTCGGCGCTGTCGCGGTCGGAAAAGACGAAGTGTTTTCACTGCTTCGCGAGATAGACGTACTCGTGTTAAGTCCGGGCGTTCCGCTCGATCACGATATCCCGCTCGCGGCGAAAAAACTCGGAAAGAGAATAACGGGCGAACTCGAACTCGCCTCAAAATTCGTCACCGCGCCTATCGTCGCGGTGACGGGAACGAACGGAAAGACGACGACCTGTTCGATGATTGACGCGATACTCAAAGGAAACGGGAT
>CADBSX010000096.1 GCA_902797515.1 uncultured Eubacteriales bacterium
AATCCTTACGCGATACTTTTAGAGGGCGTATGGTGGGAAAACGAGGCGGACGAAACGGGATTTTTCTCAAAGTACGAAAAATACGGCTGGGGAAGATTTTCCGATCCGAAAAAACCGAACGTAAAGGCGCGCAGGTTCGCGATGATGCCTTTCCCGAAGGCGAACGAAGAATCGGTCGGGGATAAGAGGACGATAGCGGACTACTGCAACTATTCTTGCTCGTTCGTAAATTCCAACATCAAAGATCCCGCGAAACTCGCGCTTGCCAAAAAATTCCTCAAATTCGTCCATTCCGACGACGAGATGCAGGAATTCACGGTGAACACTTCCACGCTTAAACCGCTTTATTACGCCATCCCCGAAGAGAAGATGGAAAGAATGTCCTACTTCGGAAAGGATATAGCGGCGGCGAGGAACAATCCGGATATCGACACCGTTTACACCTATTCGGACGCGCCCGTTTTCGTAAACAATTTCAGTCAGTTCTACGTGGTCGATTATTCGTGGAAATGCGGTATATCCGACAGCGAATATCCGCTTTATATGTTCTCGAAGAACAAGTCGCTCACGATAAAGACGTTGTTCGACAGCATGATCGACGCAAGGAACAAACTCTGGGCGGGCATTCAGAAATAATCAACGGAGAGTTTTACTTTGAAACACAGGAAGTTTAAAAAAGAAGAGACCGCGGCGGGGAAGTTGTTTTCGCGCGTTTTCCGTAAGATCGGCGACGCGTTCTATTCCCTGTCGGTCGCGGTACACAATATTCTCCCGAAGAGAAAAAAGCCGAGAAATCCGAAGATGAGCAAGGTCGGGGAAAAGGTCTTTTATTGGGCTATCCTCGTTATTCCGCTTATTCAGTTCGCGATAATGTACGTCGCGGTGAATATCAATTCTTTCCTGTTCGCCTTTCAGAAATACAGTTATAAAGAGGCGGCGGGAACGATAACCGAAACGGTAGAGTGGGTAGGTTTCGAGAACTTCTCGAAGTTCATAACCGAAATTTTCGGCGATTCCGATATGATTTTAAGGCTTAAAAATTCCTTTATCGTTTACGGCGTTCACCTCTTTATCGGCACGGTTTTCGCGATACTCTTCGCGTACTACTGCTATAAAGGTTTCAGAGGCACGGGCTTTTTCAGAGTCACGCTGATGATGCCGTCGATAATCTCTTCGGTAATTCTTATCCTTATTTATAAGTACGTCTGCGAACTCGCTCTTCCCGCTCTTTTCGGGATAGATCCGCTTTTGCAGGGCTCGGACAAAAAGGTTTTCGCGGTAGTGGTCGCCTACGGCGTTATAATGGGATTCGGATCGAGCGTTCTTATGTACTCGAACGCGATGTCGAGGATCCCCGATTCGCTCGTCGAATACGCGCGGCTCGAAGGCTGTTCGGCGATCCGAGAATTTTTCTCGATAACTCTTCCGCTGTCTTATCCGACTATCGAAACTTTCCTTATTATAGGAATATCCGCGATTTTCACGGATCAGGCGAACGTGTTCACGTTCTTCGACGTAGGCGCGTCCACGGCGGTGCAGACGATAGGATATTACCTCTATAACGTGGTATATACGACGAGGGGATCCATGGACAGATTCCCCTACGCCGCGGCGGCGGGGCTTACGCTTACCGCGGTCACTATTCCCGTCGTCATGATAGCGAGGTTTTTTCTGGATAAACTCGACAAGGGGGTGGAATTCTGATGAAAAAGAAAATCGGCCCTCTCGAAATAGTTCTCGGACTCGTGCTTCTGTTCCACGCGTTCCTGCTTATCGGACTTATTTTCTGGGCGCTATTCAATTCGTTCAAATCGGCCGACGCGTTCGCGATGGATCCCCTGTTTTTGTCCAAGAGGATGCTCGACGGTCTCGCGACCGTAGGCGAGCCGTGGTTTTATCCGCAGAACTACGCAAACGCATTTAAAGGCGTTATTCAGTATATAAAAATCGACGGAGTGAGATATAAGGTCTATCTTCCGGAAATGTTCTGGAATTCCATACTCTATTCGGTCGGCTGCGCGTTCTTCGCGACTCTGACGCCCTGTCTCGTCGCGTACGTCACGAGCAAATACAAATCGCGGTTCAACGCCGTCGTTTACGGAATAGTCATATTCGTAATGGTGACGCCCGTCGTCGGAAGTCTGCCGTCGCAGATACAGATGGCGAAAAGGCTCGGATTTTTCGATTCGCAGGTCGGGCTTTGGTTTATGAGCGCGACTTTCCTCGGAACTTACTACCTCGTGTTCTACGGAATATTCAAAGGGCTTTCGTGGGAATACGCCGAGGCGGCTTTCATAGACGGCGCGAGCCATTTCAAAGTACTCGTAAACGTAATGCTGCCGCTCGTTCGCAGTACTTTCTTCGTGGTTATGCTGCTTAACTTCATAGGTTTCTGGAACGACTATCAGAGACCGCTTATCTTCTTGCCTAACCACCCTACGGCGGCGATAGGTATTTATTTCAGTTCGAGGGGCGGCGTTGAAAACAGTCTGTTCGGCGGCGTGCCTCTGCAACTTGCGGGCGGTATCCTGATGCTTACGCCTATACTCGTTATATTTATAGTATTCAGGGAAAAATTCGTGGGAAATCTCACGGTCGGAGGAATAAAGGGATGATTGAGAAAACGAAAAAGAAGGCTGTTATCATCGGCTCGGCGGTAGCCGCGGTCGCTTTGATTGCAGGCGGGGGACTGCTGTTTGCGGGACACGCCGATTCGGAAGTCCGCGACGACTTTTCCTTCCCCGATCACGTCGTCAAAAACGCCGTGGTAGGGCAAAGGACGGAAATTGCGAGGATAATGCCCGCGGTCGGCAACGCGGAAAGTTACGGCTTTATCGTCCTCGACGGCGAAGGCAACGAAATAAAGACGGAAGGATATACTTTCTTCCCCGAAAAGGCGGGCGAATATAAGTGCGTGTATTATTACGTTGACGACGGCGAGGCGAGGAATTATTCCTACAAGATATCCGCGGAGGCGAAAGACGGGCCCGTGTTTGAAAAATCGCCCGTTTTCCCGACCGCTTTCATAGCGGGAAAGACGTATTCTCTTCCCGTCGTCTCGGCTGCGGACTGGTCGGGCGGAACGGAAGTTCCCGCCGACGTTTCGATAAAAGTCGAGGCGAACGGCAAAGAACTCCCCGTAGGCGGCGGAAAGGTCACCTTTTCGGATAGCGGCTTTTACGACGCGGATATAACCTATACGGCGAGGACGGGAAACAAGACGGAAACCTATTCCGAAAAAGTCCCCGTAGTAGATTTAAAGACGGTAAACGCAGGCGGCAAGACCGTTTACGACACGTCGAAACTCTTTTTGACGAGCGGTTTCGATTCGTCGTCGGTTTACTTCGAGCCGACTTCTTCCGGCGGGGAAAGAGTCGCGGGATTGTCGTTTAAAACCACGGGCGACGCGTCCGCCGAATTCGTCAACGTCCTCTCGTCCGACGGAGTGAACTTCACTTTCGGTTTCGGAACGCTCTACGCGTCGGAAAATTTAAGAGTGAAGATAGAGTCGATCGAAGATCCGTCCGTGTTTATAACTCTCGACTACGTAAAGGGAAAAGAGAGAGAAGGCAAAGGCAAAGTGATTTTGAACGGCGCGAGCGAAAAGGAACTTACCTATAACGGCGAGGACAAACTTCACGTCGCGTTCAACGCCGCGTCCAACAAGTTTACGGACGGCGAAAAGCAGACGCTTTTCGAGGTCGCGACCGATTTCAGCGGCGGCGAGTTCAAGGGATTTACGGGGCATAAAGTAAAGGTTTCGTTCTCTCTTACGGGCGTTTACGGCGCGGCTGAAATGCGAATTTACGACATAAACAATCAGACGCTCGGCAACGAAAAGGACCTTATCGCGCCTACCGCGTATATCGAAAACCTCGGAACGGAACATTTCGTCGGCGACAAGGTGAAGATATTCGACCGTTTCGCCGTTGACGTTATAGATCCCGACGCGAAGATGAGCCTTTCGGTATATCTTAACGACGAGCCGGTAAACGACGTAAACGGCGAGCCGATAGTGAACGTCGGCGAAGAAAAAGAGATATGGTTCAACGCCGACAAAGCGGGCGAGTATCTCGTGTTATACACCATAATCGACGCGGACGGCAACGGCGAGGGCGAAAATAAACTTATAATAATAGACGTTTACGACAGGACCAAACCTACGCTCGAAGTCAAAGGCTCGGTCGCGGAAAAAGCCGAGGGCGGAAGAATAACTCTTCCCGCGGCGAAGGCGTCCGCGGGCGACAAGGCGGTAAGGATACAACTTACGGTAATTTATCCGTCTCTTAAAATGAGACAGATAAACAATCCCGATTCGGGCGAAATGGAAACGTCCGAAATAAGCGAAAGAGTATTTTCGGGCTTTACCGAAAAGGGCGTGTATATCTTCCGTTACGTCGCGGTTGACGAATATTTCAACTGCGTGGCGCAAGAATACAGAGTAATTTACGAGGGGTAAAAATATGAAGAGAACGTTTAGGATATTGTTATCGGTATTTCTTGCGGCGATTGTTTTCGCGGCGGCAGTCGCGTGCAATAAAAAAGGTCCGTCGCAAAACGCGGGCGGCGACGACGAGGAAAAGAAAAGCGATCTCGTCTTTACCGACGACGTGCTTGCCGAAAACGGAACGACCGAATATAAAATAGTCGTTTCCGAGGACGCGGGCAAATACGCGAACGTCGCGTCGCAGGAATTGCAACTTCTTTTCAAAGAGGCGACGGGGGCGACTCTTCCCGTTATCACGGACGAGGACCTCGAATATTCGCCCGATATGAAACTCCTCGCGATAGGAAACGGAAAGATAAAGACGGCGTGGAACGTGGAAACTTCTTACGACGAGTATAAGTACACGGGCGTCCGCATCGTCACGAAAGACAGATCTCTTCTTCTCACGGGCTTTTCCGACGAGGGCGCGATCTACGCGGTTTACGACCTTATGGAATTGCTTTTCGGTTACGACTATTACGAAGAGAGAGTTTACGAGATAAACAAGGTAAACAAAATAAATCTTCCCGTGCTCGACTATAAGAATATTCCCGATTTCGATATCAGGGAATTCGGCGACGTTTCGTCCTGTATAGAATACGGCGGGAACGAACTCAACGGCTGGCGACAGAGATTCAGATCGACTTACGGCGTTACCGCGCTCGGCGGACACACCAACGCGGAAATAATAAATCCGGAAGTTTACGCCGCGGAGCATCCCGAGTGGTTCTGGCCGAGAGGCTCGACGGACAAATTCAGCGTTCAACTCTGCCTCACCGACGAGGCGCTTACCGAGGAATATATCAAGAACGCGAAGAACTACCTTAACAAAACTCCCGAGGCGACCGAAATTTCGTTCACGCAGGTAGATATCAACACTTGGTGCGAGTGCGACAGGTGCAAGGCCTTAATGACCAAGTACGGCACTAACGGAAGTCCGAACGGCATGGCGGCGGTAACGCAGATACTTTTCCTCAACAAGGTGACGGCGGCGCTCGACGAGTGGCTCGCGGAGAACTATCCGGGGAGAATAGTAAGTTATTATACTTACGCTTATCACCAGACGGTGATCGCTCCCGCGCACAAGGACGAAAGCGGCAAATACGTCGCGAACGGTACGGAAAACGGGGATAATTCGCTTATCCTCAATCCGAGAGTGGTAGTCCGTCTCGCGGACATCTACGCGAACAGGAATTTAAGTTGGGAAGACAATCCCGCGACGAGAGAGAACATACAGGCGTGGTCGGCGATAACCAAAAACGTCAGTATCTACGAGTATCCGCAGGACGCGCTCAACGTCTGTATGCCTTACGACGGAATGCACGTCCACGCGGACAACATAAGGTTCGCGCACTCGCTCGGACACTCCAACTACAAATTACAGGGCGTTTACGGAACGGTGTCGAGCGGATTTTACAATTTGAGAAGATACGTATGCTCGAAACTTCTCTGGGATTGTTCGCTCGACGCGAGAGAACTCGCTTACAGGTATATAGACAAGGTTTACGGATCGGCGGCGCCGTATATGAAAGAGTTGTACGACGCGGAAAGAGACCGCATGGCGTATCTTCGCGAAACCAAAGATTACGGCTCGTTCTGTCTTTTCGATAACGTCCGCGCGGACTTCTGGCCGAGAAAACTTATGGTGCAGTATCAGGCGATAATAGACAAAGCATACGACGCTATAAATAATCTTCAATATATCGACGCGGAAAGATACGATATAATATTCCGCAAGATAAAGACGGAAGAAATGTTCGTAAAATACGTCAATCTCGACCTCTACCGTCAATATTTATCGGCGGAAGAGAAGAAGAAAGAGATAGACGAGTTCGAGTACTGGGCGCCTCTTCTCGGCTTTTCGAGATGGAGCGAAACTCTCGCTATGTCCGAGAGAATTGCGAAGTGGAGAGCGGACTGATAAACCTGAAATTATATTTATGGAAAGAATAGATTTTTTAAAAGACGAACTCTGGTACGGCGGCACGGTCGCCTACGGCGAAAAATATCCTATCGACGAAAAGTCGGAACTGTTTTTCGACCTCGATTGCAACGATACTTCGAATCAGCAAAATCCCGCTTTTTACAGCGACAAGGGCAGATTTTTATGGCTCGGACACGGCGGGAAAGTCGCGTTTAAAAAGGGCGTTATCGAGATAACCGCGAAAGACTACGATCTTGAAAAATGCGGCGAAACTCTCAAAGACGCGTCCGTCGGCTGCGCGATGAAATACTATAAGCCGACGGGGACCACGCCCGACAAGAGGGCGTTCACCGCACCTCAATACTGTTCGTGGACGGTGCTTTTATGGCATCAGGACCAGAAAGGCATACTCGATTACGCCCGCTCGATAAAGGAAAAGGGCTATAAGGCGGGAATACTTATCATAGACGATACGTGGCAGAGAGAATACGGAGTCTGGGAATTCAACAGGAACAATTTCCCCGATCCCGACGCGATGATGAAAGAACTCAAAGATATGGGCTTTCTCGTTTCCCTCTGGATTTGTCCTTACGTTTCCCCGAACGCGCCGTATCTTTCGCCGAGCATATGGGAACACATAGACGAGGGAAGAGTCGTTATGAACGGCAAAGATCCCCGTTTCGTGCTCTGGTGGGAAGGCTATTCGGCTCAACTCGACTTTACTCGTCCGAACGCGAAAAAGTGGATAAACGAGCAGACGAAGAGGCTTGAAGACAGGTACGGAGTAGTCGGTTTCAAACTCGACGGCGGCGATCCGCAGTACCTCGGAAAAGACCTCGAAAACTGCAACGAGCAGTCGTCTTTATGGATAGAGAGCATAGACAACGCGTTCAAAGAGAGCAGGACGTGCTATAAACTCGGCGGAAAGCCGATAATACAGCGTTTAAACGACAAAGCGCACCTCTGGGAAACGTCGGGATTAAGTCTCGGACTTTCGTCCATAATCCCCCTTATCCTCGCGCAGGGCATAGCGGGATATTACTACGGTTGCGCGGATATGATCGGCGGCGGTCGGTCGTCCGACTTTATCGACAAGAGCAAACTCGACGACGAACTTATAATCCGTTGGTGTCAGGCGTCCGCGCTGTTTCCTATGGTGCAGTTTTCCTACGACGTTTGGAACAAGGAAGAAAACGGAGTCGCGAGATGTTGTAAAAAGGCGATGGATATCAGGGAAAAATTCGTACCGTATATCGTATCTCTTCTCGAAAACGCGTCGAAAACGGGGATCCCCGCGACGAGATATATGGATTACGAGTTTCCGAACGAAGGTCTTGCCGGCATAAAGGATCAGTTTATGTTAGGCGACGGATACCTCGTCGCCCCCGTGCTTATTAAGGGCGCGGACAAAAGGACGGTCGTTTTCCCGAAAGGGAAGTGGAAGGATATAGAGGACGGAAAGATATACGAAGGCGGAAAACACGAAGTGCCCGCGCCGATAGACAAACTTCCCGTATTTGAAAAACTATAATATCTCCCGCCGCGTTCCGCGGCGGGAATTTAAAAAGGTGAAGAAATGAAAAGAGGCAGACTTACGATACCGACGGATAAAGACTTCGTCGAAGGCACGAAAAAACTCGCGGAATACTGGGGCGCGGACGCCGTGCGCGATTGCGACGGGACCGAACTTCCGGATTGCGCCCGCGAACTCGCGGAAAAGGTCTATAAGACATATTTTCCGATAAGAGACGACAACGAATACGCTTATTCTCATTACGACGAAACGGGCTGCGTCGCCCTTATCACCGACAGAGCGACGGCGGTTTCGGACAGGCTCGAAATAAATCTTCTGGACGGGCTTTTCAAAGAGCAGATCGCGGTCTATAACGCCGATTGCAAAAAATATTGGCAGGTATTCGACAGGACGGCGGGAAAAGAGATCGACACGTGGGAATATATCGGAAACGATACGGTCAGAATAAGCGGCGCGACGCCGATGCACGAATACACGGTCAACTTTTTCGGGAAATGCCTCTGGGATCCGACGCAGATATACAATTACACGTGCAACGGCTGGACTAAAACGAAAGACAGGGATATCGATCCCGTCTATCCCGCGGCGTTCGACCGTTCGGTAGAAAGACTGAAAAATTGGCTTAAAGAAAACGAGCAGGTGAACGTCGTCAGATTTACCACTCTGTTTTACCATTTTTTCCTCTTGTATAAGACGGGAAAAACGCAGAAACTCTTCGACTGGTACAATTACGCGATGGCGGCGAGTCCCGCGATGTTCAAACTCTTCAAAGAGAGGTACGGTTACGAGATAACGCTCGAAGACGTCGTGAACGCGGGCGATTATTCCAACCTTTACGTTATCCCCTCGAAAGCGTATTCGGATTATACCGACCTCGTGCAGAAATTCGTATCCGAAAAGGCGAAAGTTTTAGTGGACGAAGTACACAAGGCGGGCAGAGAGGCAATAATGTTCTGGGGGGATAACTGGATAGGCGCGGAGCCTTACGGAAAGTACTTCAAAGATATCGGTTTCGACGGAGTGGTCGGGAGCGCGGTATCGGGCGTGAACGTGAGGATAGTCGCGGATATACCGGATATAAAATACAGAGAAATAAGGCTCAATCCCTATTTCTTCCCCGACACTCTGGCGGACGACGATACCGCGACGGAAAGGCTTAAAAGGTCGTGGACGGCGGAACGCAGGGCGATCCTCGGAAAGCCCGTCGATAGGATAGGTTTCGGAGGCTATCTGAAAATCGCGGCGAAGTTTCCGAAATTCTGCGCGGCGGTGAAAGACCTGTGCGACGAATTCCGCGAGATATGCGACGCGGTCGGTGGCGGAAAGGCTTATACCTTCCTCAAAGTCGGAGTGCTCGATTATTGGGGAAAAGAGAAGTCGTGGACGCCGTTCAACATAGCGCAGGACGCGGCGTTTCTTATAAATTCGCCGTATATAGGCGTTCTCGAAGCGCTCGTAGGTATGCCCGTCGAGGTCGAATTCATAAATTTCGACGACGTAAAGAGGGGCGGACTTGAAAAATTCGACGTGATAATGAACTACGGCGACGAAGGAACGGCTTTTACGGGCGGAAATTTCTGGAAAGATCCCGAAATCGTTTCGGCGGTGAAGTCCTTCGTATATAACGGCGGCGGATTTATAGGCATAGGCGAGCCGACGTCCGTCCGCTATCAGGGCAAATTTTTCCAACTTTCCGACGTCCTCGGCGTCGAAGAGGAAAAGGGGAACACCGCTCTTTATTTAAGGTATAACACGGAGACGAAAAGAGAACATTTTATTCTGGCGGACGCGGAGAAAGAAATAGATTACGCGGGGGACAGGCGGAATATCTACGCGAAAGAGGGAGCGACCATCCTCGACGCGTACTACGACGATTCTCTTCCCGCGGGCTCGGACAACTGCAACGTCCGTTGCGCCGTAAACTCGTTCGGAAAGGGCAGGAGTTTCTATATGACGGGCATGCGCTATAACGCCGAAAACACGCGGCTTTTATACAGGGCTCTGCTCTGGACGAGCGGCAAGGAAAACGAACTTTACAAGGCGTTTTCTACGAACGTGAACACGGAGTGCCGTTATTATCCCGAAAGCGGCAAGTACGCCGTCGCAAGCAACGTCGGAGAAAAGACGGAAACGGTATTTTACGACGTGAACGGAAAAGCGGAAAAACTCGCGCTCGCGCCTTTTGAAATAAAGTGGATAG
>CADBSX010000097.1 GCA_902797515.1 uncultured Eubacteriales bacterium
CTCCTATACTCGTAACGCTATTACCGATAGTCACGCTTATAAGTCCGCTGCAAAAGGAAAACGCATAAGCACCTATACTCGTAACGCTATCGGGGATAATTATGCTCGTAACCTTGTAACAATTACAAAACGCATATGCTCCTATACTCGTAACACCGTAAGGGATGGTTATGTTCGTTACTTCGCTGCAATTATAAAACGCATAGGGCTTTATTTCGGTTATATCTTCCAAAACGATTTCCGTAAGCGGTTGATCATCAATAAAAAGCATTCTGTTATCTTTAATTAAATATTCCAAACCGTCTATCGATGCCCATTGACTTATCGTTCCCGTATAGTCAACGTCCGTAAGTAAATCGCAAAGTCTAAACGCATCATATTTAATGTTCTTAACGCCGCCGCCGATAGTTAAACTCGTAATCCCGCTGCAACCGTAAAACGCTCTTTCTTTAATACTCTTAACATCATCTATTATTACGTTTTCAAGCCCGGTTAGACCTTCGAATATATTTCCTTCGATACTTTCGCCACTTGTAATTTCTACGCTTTTAAGACTATCATTAGAAATATAACTACAAGCAATGGCGGGAATTTTTGCGCTTTCTATCGGACAGTTCCCGAACGCTTCATTTCCGACATAAGTAACGCCGTCACCGATAGTTATGTTTTTAAGTCCGTCGCAACCGGAAAACGCATAATCTCCTATACCCGTAACACTGTCGGGAATAGTTATGCTCGTAATTCCGTCGCAACTGGAAAACGCATAATTTCCTATATACGTAACACTCTCGGGGAAAGTAACGTTTGTAAGTCCGCTGCAATTAGAAAACGCTCCATTATCTATACCCGTAACGCTATCGGGAAGAATTATGCTCGTAAGTCCGCTGCAATTTGCGAATGCGTAATGTCCTATATATGTAACGCTTTCCCCGATAGTTATACTCGTAAGTCCGGAGCAATCGTAGAACGCGTCTTGTCCTATTCTTTTTATGCTGTCGCCGATAGTAACGCTCGTAAGTCCGACGCAACCGGAGAACGATCCGGGCTTTATTTCTGTAATTCCTTCCAAAACGGCGTCCGTAAGCGGTTCATTATCTATATATAAATAAAGCGATTCTCCTTCGAGTATTAAAGATAAACCGTCTATCGATGCCCATTGACTTGCGGTTCCCGTATAATTTATTTTTGTAAGCTTATCGCAGCCCCAAAACAGTTTAGCCCCTAAAAAAGAAACGCTGTCAGGAATGGTTATGCTCGTAAGCCCGCTGCATTCTCCGAATACATGCTCCCCTATACTCGTTACACCGTCGGAGATAACTACGCTCGTAAGTCCGGTGCAACTCTCGAAAGCAAAATCATCTATACTCGTAACGCCGTCGGCGATCGTAACGCTCGTAAGCCCGCTACAACCTTCGAAAGCAGAAGTTTTTATTTCGGTTATTCCTTCTATCACGGCTTCCGTAAGCGGTTCATTATTTATATAAAGCGTCTTGTCGCCGCCCATTATATAATCTAAACCGTCTATCGTCGCCCATTTACTTGCCGTTCCCTTATAATAAATATTCGTAAGAACGCTGCACTCTTCAAACGCATATAATCCTATATTCGTAACGCCGTCGCCTATAGTCACGCTCGTAAGCCCGCTGCAATAGGCGAACGCTTCATTTCCGATATTCGTAATGCTGTCGGGGATGACGACGCTTTTTATGTTTTTGCAAGAAAAGAAAGCATAATCTATATCTCCCGTACCGCCGGTAAAATCTATATAACTGGAATTGCCGATATGCGTTATCGGTTTTCCGTTGTGCTTGGACGGAATAACTATATTTTCGGGCAAATTATTTTTATCCTTCGCCTTTATGGAATAAGAATTACTTTCCGATAAATATATAAATTCAAAATAAGGATCGTCTTCAACGTAAGAATCGTCGTCATCTTCGGTCTTTCCGTCGTCCGCATTATCCGAAGTATGCGTGTCGCCGGCGGGATCGTTGTTTACGATAAAGTCGCATGAAGTAAATATACATATGCCGACGAATAAAACCAAAACGGTTAAAAACAATTTTTTCATAAAAGGTCTCCTTATAACTATTCATTTAAATGCCACAAAAAAGCGTAGGCGGCGGGTCGTTATATTTAATCTATCTTTTATTATATAAAATAAACGATCTTTTTGCAAGCAATTTTATCAAATTGCCGCTTGTAATATAAAAACGCGGCAAAACGCCGCGTTTTAAAATTGTGTATTTTTTCGTTTATCGTCCGGAATTACGACTCTTTATTTCGCAGTCGCAGGCGTATTTGCTGTCGGCGGTCAATATTATTTCGCCTATTTCGTCCGCGACTATCTTCCCTTTTTTAGGATTTTTGACCGAAATAACGCCTCCGTTTATCGTCGCATCGACGTCCGAATACTCGAACGCGAGATCCGCGCCTTCCGTTTCGCAATCTATAAGTTTCAGATTTTTACAATAACAAAGCGGCTGCGTGCCGATAATTTTGCAATGATCGAGCGTCAACCCTTCCGAATACCACGCGAGATATTCCCCGTTTACAACGGAATTTCTGACGGTGACGTTCTTCGCGTGCCAGAAGGCGTCTTTGGTGTTTAAAACCGAATTTTCTATAACTACGTTTTCGGTGTATTGAAATGAATACTTCCCGCCGAGCTCGATATTTTTAAAATATATATCTCTTGACAGAAAATACGGATATTCCCCCTGAATTTTACAGTTTTCCGCCTTAATTCCCGCGTCTTTCCAACCGAATTCGGGCGAGTTTACCGTAACGTTTTTCATTTCAGCATTCCTGCACTCGCGTAGTGCTTTTATCCCGCCGAGAACACTGTCGGATATTACGATATTGTCCGAATACCAAAGCGCGGCGCGGCATTTTTCGGACATTTCGCAATCCGTTATCCTTACCGTATCTACGTGCCAGAGGGGATAACGAAGGTTAAAAAAGCATTTTTCAAGAGAGACGTTCGCCGATTCTTTCAAAGCGGATTCCCCGTCCTCTTCCCCGTCGAAAGAACAATTTTTAAGAAGAAGGTCGTGTTCGCCGTACAAAGCGCGCTCGGAAGGGAAATTTTTATTTTCGATAATTTTCATTGCAATAGTTTCTTTTGTCTTTTAGTCGATTTATATTATATCACATTATTATGATTTTTGCAAGCATAAATAAAGGTCGCCCGACCGTTTCGGCGACCTTATATCTGACTTTTCAAAACGTTTATTATCTTGTTTTCTATCCTCGATACCTGAACCTGAGACACTCCGAGTTCTTCCGCTATCTCGCTCTGCGTATTATCCCTGTAATAACGCATTATTATAATTTTCTTTTCCCTTTCAGGCAATTTTTCTATAAGACTCTTCAAAAGTATCTTATCGACCATATCTTCTTCCCTTTCGTCCGACGGGATCCGATCGATAAGTTCGGTATTTTTATCCCCGCCCTTTCCGTCCTCGACAAATTCCGATAGCGATACGGGCATTTTCGAACTGTCGAGCGCGAGAACGACGTCCTCTTTGTCTATATCGAGCGCGGCGGATATCTCTTCTACCGTCGGCGATTCGCCTTTTTCGGCGGAATACTTTTCTATAAACCTGTTTATTACGAGCGACTGACCTTTTATTATCCTCGAAACCTTTATCGCGCCGTCGTCGCGAAGAAATCTTTTTACTTCGCCTATGATCATCGGTACGGCGTAAGTCGAAAAAACCACGCCGAATTTTTCGTCGAAATTATTTATCGCCTTTAAAAATCCGAGGCATCCGAGTTGATACAAGTCGTCGTATTCCACGCCCTTGTTTTTAAATCTTCTGATTATGCTTTTAATGAGCAGTACGTTGTTTTCAAGTAGTCTTTCTTTTGCGAGATTGTCCCCTTCTTTCGCGCGCCTTATAAGCGCGAGGGACTCTTCGGCGTTAAGCATTGACCGCTCCTTTCCCGTTTCAGGCAACGGAATTTATTTTTTTCCGCATATTGACACCGGTGCCGGAATTAAGCGACGAAATAACTCTTACGTCGTCCATAAAGGTCTGAATTATGGTAAATCCCATCCCCGAACGTTCTTCGTCCGGTTTGGTGGTAAAGAACGGTTTTAAAGCCGATTCGAGATTTTCAATGCCGACTCCGCTGTCCGATATGGCAATATGTACTTCGTCGCCGTCAATCTCCGCGCTCATCGTGACCTCGCCGACGCCGTTCGGATAACCGTGAACGATAGCGTTCGTGACCGCCTCGCTTACAGCCGTTTTTACGTCCGACAGTTCGCTTATGCTCGGATTAAGGGGAAGAAGAAAGGACGCGATCACGTTTCTCGCGAACCTCTCGTTTTCGGAAACGGAATCGAATTTGATAATCATTTTATTATTCATAGACTTATCCACCTCTTTAACTGATTTTGGGCATTATCTCGTAAAGCCCCGATATTTGCAGTATTTTGTTTATACTCGTACTCGGATTTCTTATAAAGCCGTTCATACCGACTTTTTTCATTTTTTTATATCTTCCGAGAAGTACGCCTATGCCCGTGCTGTCCATAAAAGACGCTTTTGAAAAATCGAAAACGACGTTTTTAACGAAGATGTTTTCGTCTATTTTCTTATCTATCGAATCTTTTGCCTGTTTTGCAGTGTATTCGTCGAGTTCCCCGTCGAGATAGACGAAGAGACTTTTCCTGTCTGCCGCGTAATTTATTTCCATCGCTCACCTCACGGAAAAATTGTACCATAAGGCGGTACGCATATTTTAAGAAGTATGGTTTGATTTTGTCGAAAATAGGAAAAAGCCCCGACTTGCCGTCGGGGCTTTAAAAAAAGAATTTTCAGTTTGCGAGAGATACTACCGGTTCGGATATTTCGGGAATATCGTAACAGGAAAGAAGTTCGAGAATAACTTGCGGCTCTCTGCCGTCGTCAGACGTAAGATAATGCATTTTGGCGCGCAGATGTATCCAGCCTTGATTTTTGAATTTGAGATTTTTGTACGTGCACAGATGCCCGATAAGTTGTATATCGTTCACACAGCAAGTCATAGCGAGCCTTCCCGCGACGAACGTTTCCGACGGCAACTTGTCGGATAGGATCGTCATACAGTTGAATTCGACTATCTTTTCGCTGTAACGCTGCATATTGTCGAAAGTATCGAGATAGAAAATACCGAAATCGTCGTCTCCGATCTTCATTTCGTCGGATAATTTATACGGAAGATCCTCGACGAAACTCACGGGATTTCCCTTTTCGTCAAGAACGATATACTGCGCGTCTTTGTTTATCAGTTTAAGACTGCGCTTATATCCCGCCATTTCGGGCGTTTCAGACGCCCTGTTCATTATAACAATATCCGAGCCCTTCACCATATCCGAAAACTTCTGACGCATATTGTTGAAATACGTTTTGAAAGTCGTTGCGTCGATTATAGTAAACGACTGCTCTATCATAATATACGGCGGAAATTTTATTTCCGACCAGTCCCACATGGCGTTCACTTCGACGAATATCGCCGAAGGCTTGTTCGCCTTTATCAGTTCGTTTATCTTCTCTACCGTAAACTCGCTCTGATCCCCGAACGAATATACGCAGGCGTTATACTTTGTCAAAACGGCGGGATCGTATTCCTCTACGCCCTCTTCGGTAGCGAGGATAAGCACTTTGCCTATATCGCCGAAATCGCCGTTTTTGAGCGAATCTATAATAAACGTCGTCTTACCGCTTTCGATTATTCCATGAATAAGCACGGCGGGAAAAGTTCTTGCCATAAGCCTTTATTCCTTTTTAAAAATCAGTTAAAGAAAAGTTCTTCTATCTTTTTTTCGTCGATCTTCGAGCCGATAACGCAAAGTCTTCCCGTGTAGTCGGGCGCTCCGAGACGAATTTCGTAATCGCCCGAAACGAGGTCGAAATAATACCATTTCTCGTTGTCTTTCGCCTTTACGATGCCTTTCGCGCGCAATATTACGCCGAGGTCGGAATTTTCATCGCAGAGCGCGGAAAGAACTTTTTCGAGTTTTTCTTTCGTGAACGCGACGGGCGTTTCTTTGCCCCAACTCGTAAACACTTCGTCGGCGTGGTGGTGATGGTGATGATGC
>CADBSX010000098.1 GCA_902797515.1 uncultured Eubacteriales bacterium
AAAATGTACGTAATGATAGCCGACGCGCAGGCTCTCACCGACAACGCCGACTGCCCCGAAAAGATACGGCAAAACATTATCGAAGTAATGCTCGACTACCTTTCGTGCGGCGTAGATCCCGAAAAGGCGACCGTCTTTATCCAATCGCAGGTACCGGAACTTACGGAACTTTCGTTCTACTATATGAACCTCGTCACCGTTTCGAGACTGCAAAGAAATCCGACGGTAAAAAACGAGATAATAATGCGGAACTTCGAGGCGAGCATCCCCGTCGGTTTTTTCGCTTATCCGATATCGCAGGCGGCGGACATAACCGCTTTCGGGGCAAATATCGTTCCCGTCGGCGAAGACCAACTTCCGATGATAGAACAGACAAACGAGATAGTGAGAAAATTCAATTCGGTTTACGGCGAAACTCTCGTCGAGGCGAAAGCCGTGCTTCCCGAAAACAAGGCGAGCATGCGCCTCCCCGGTACGGACGGAAAGGCGAAGATGAGCAAATCGCTCGGCAACTGCATTTTCCTTGCCGACTCGCCCGAAGAGGTAAAGGCGAAAGTTATGAGTATGTTCACCGATCCCGACCATATAAAGGTGACCGATCCGGGCAAATTAGAAGGGAACGCGGTGTTCACTTACCTCGACGCGTTCGCGAACGATGAACATTTTAAAGAATTTCTGCCCGAATACGCTAATCTCGACGAATTCAAAGCGCATTACACGCGCGGCGGGCTCGGAGATATGAAAGCGAAGAAGTTTTTAAACGCGGTTTTAGAGGAAACTCTCGAACCGATACGGCAAAGAAGAAAAGAATACGAAAAGGATATTCCCGCGGTTTACGAAATGCTCAAAAAGGGCAGCGAGAGAGCGGAAAAGGCGGCGGCGGAAACGCTCGGAAAAGTCCGCGAGGCGATGCGGATAAATTACTTTTCGGACGAGGAACTTATACGTTCACACGCGGAAAAATACAGATAGAAAATTTAACGCAAGTCAAAGTGCGGTCGCAATTTTGCGACCGCACCGCTTTTTTTTATTCAAAGAGTAAAGTCCGCGGAAAGCCCGTTTACAAAAACGGTGTAATCGCCTTTGCCGACTTTCTTTTTAAGGTCCGCGCCTATATATGTGAAACTCTCTTCGTCGAGATAAAGGTTTACTCTCTTTTCCTTTCCCGCTTTTATCTTCGTCCGCGTAAACGCTTTGAGTTCTTTTACGTAAGGAACAACGCCCTCGCGGCTTTTACTTCTCAAAAATACGAGGACGCTCTCTTCCGTATCCCTGTCTCCCGCGTTTTTGAGCGTCACGGTAACGCGGACGGTGTTTTCGCCCTCTTTCACGGTTTTTACCGACTTATATTCCACGGGCACGTAACCGAGCCCGAAACCGAACGGCAGAAAAGCGTCGGGCTTATCGAACACGTAACTGCGCCCGGGTTTTTCTTCCGATCCGTAACTGCGGTATAGCGCGCCTTTGCAATTTATGCCGTAATTGTAATAGCACGGCAGATGCCCGTTGCTCCTCGGAAAAGAGACGGCGAGTTTTCCCGTCGGATTCGTCTTTCCGAAAAGTATTTCGCCTATGACCTCGCCGCCTTTAAATCCGAGATACCACGTCTGCAAAACGGCGTCCGCCTTTTCGTATTCGTCGATTATCACGCTCGGTCTTCCCGTCGCGAGAATAAGGATAACTTTCTTGCCCGTCGCCTTGACCGCGGAAACGAGTTTTCTCTGACACTCGGGAAGTCTGAGATCGTGGACGTCGAAACCTTCGCCGCAACTGACCGTCGTATCGGTCTGTTCTTCGTCGCCCCAGCCGACGCCGCCGTAAAAATTGCCCTTATCGCCGCAGGCGACCACTACCGCGTCGGCTTTTTCGCAGGCTTCGAGAGCGTCGCAAAGTTGTTCGTCCGTGCCTTTGAAATATCCGCAGCCCGCGCCGTAAAACACGTTTTCTTTCCCCGCTACCGCCGAGATCCCGTCATATACCGAAACGAGCCTCGACAAATCCTCGGGATAACGGCAATAGCCGCCGAGCTGAACGTTTTTCGCCGCAGGGCCTACCACCGCTATTTTCATCGTATTTTTAAAGGGGAGCGCGCCGTCGTTTTTGAGCAAAACGACGCTCTGCTCGGCGGCTTTTTTGGCTAATCTCAAAGATCTCGCCGTATTGAGCCCCTTCGTTCCGCATTTCCAATCCCTGTCGAACAAGCCGAGACGGAATTTAAGAGTGAGGATCCTCTCCACCGCTCTGTCGAGCGCCTTTTCGGACACTTCGCCCCTTTCAACCGCGGCTTTGAATTCCTCGCCGTATCCGACGGCGTCGGGGGCCTCGATATCGACTTCCGCCGCGATCGCGAGTTTGCCCGCTTCGAGCCCGTCTTTCGCCGCGCCGCACAAGTTTTTCAGGAAGGAAACGCCGCCCCAGTCGGAAACGGTAACGCCGCCGAAATTCAATTCCTTCCGCAAGACTTCAACCATCCACTTCTTGTTGGCGTGCATCGGAACTCCGTCTAAATCGTGATACGCGGGCATTAACGCCATCGCGCCCGATCTTATGCATTTTTCAAACGCGGGAAGAGAGAGTTCGCGTATTTCTCTTTCCCCCATATGTACCGTCGAAAGATTCAGTCCGTTTTCGGGACTCCCGTGCGCGAGATAGTGTTTTACCGTCGCCGCGACGTTCTGCGACTGCAATCCCTTTACGTACGCGCTCGTCATTTCGGAAACGAGGTACGGATCTTCTCCGTAAGTTTCCTGAACGCGTCCCCAGCGGGGCTCTCTCGCGAGATCGAGATTAGGCGCGAACAATTGGTTCACGCCGAAAGACGCCGCCTCTTTTCCTATTTCCGCCGCGACTTCTTCTATTAAAGCGGGATTAAAAGAACTCGCCATACCTATGCACTGCGGAAAAACGGTCGTATCCTGATTGAAACCGTGTATGCCCTCGCCGTAAAAAAGAAGGGGGATGCCGAGCCGCGTCTTTTCGACCGCGTATTTCTGAAACGCGCGCATACGGCTCAACTGCTTTTTCACGGATATTCTCGGCGAGCCGTATATGCCGCCGAAATCCATTTTCCCCTTTCTTATGCTTTTCTCTATATCCTTATAGTCCTGACGGATATGCATCTGCGCGAGTTTTTCTTCCACCGTCATAAGCGAGAGAAGGTTTTTCACTCTCTCTTCGACGGGATAACTCTTGTCCTTGTAGATTTCCATTTACAGATCCCCTTTTGTAAAGTATATTTATATTATACTACCATATTTATCCCTTTTCAATAGTGAAAATTTGGCTTTTTATAAATTATATTCAGTTTTTGCTCACAACTCCGTTTCCGCGGTCGGGGATAGAGTAAAGTCTATCTCTTTTTCCGTCGCCTTACCGTCTTTTAAAATGACAAACCGCTGTTTCCCGCGACCGCGGACGAACATACGCCCGTTCATAATCCGAAGGACTTCCCCGTCCTCGCTCGTACAATACGCGCCGACGCCGCCGCGGATAACGCACTTATACATAGTTCCGAACGGTATTTTCACT
>CADBSX010000099.1 GCA_902797515.1 uncultured Eubacteriales bacterium
TCGAGTTTGTTTACCGCGAGCACGATCGGCTTGCCCGATTTGCGCAACATATCCGCGACGTCGTAATCCGATGCCGTAAGCCCTGTTTTCGCGTCGCAGAAAAACACTATCACGTCGGCGGTGTCGATCGCGACTTCCGCCTGCCCGCGTATATGTTTCCACATTTCGTCGGACGATTTTATCTCTATTCCGCCCGTGTCGATAAGCGTGAACGCTTTCCCTGCCCACTCCGCGTCGGCGTAAAGCCTGTCCCGCGTAACTCCGGGAACGTCGTCAACTATGGAAATTCTTTTACCGGTGACCTTATTGAAAAACGTCGATTTTCCGACGTTCGGTCTGCCGACTATCGCGACCAACGGTTTAGCCATATTACTCCTGTCCGGATAACGTCTCGAAAAAGCCGTAGCCCGTTCCGTCGGTTATCCGTATTTCTTTTTTCAATCTGTTTTTAAGATCCGTAAGCGTAAGTCCGTCCAAAAAAAGTTCGGTGTTTTCGCGCATGACGTGTTTCGGCATTACGAGGCAATCGAAGTCCTTTCCGTACTTCTCCACCGCGTCCGCTATATCGCCCGCGGTCAGAAGTCCCGTACAGTTCACCGTAGGTCCGAAAAATTTGTTCTCGACGGCGAGAGTCTCTATCTTCGAGCCCTTTATATAACTCTCGACGAGTTTGCCCGCTTTCCTTATATATTCCGCCGCGGACGTGCCGCATATAAGCAAAAACGACTTGCGGTTTTCCCTTATTTCAAGACTGTTTTTGAGTTCGCGGTCGAATTTCGCGGTCATGCCTATTCCGTTCTCTATCTGCGGAAACTCGCCGTAAAATTCGTAGTCCTCGACTTTTTCGCCCGCCGTGAAATAAAACTCGTCGGCAAGTTGGACGAAGTTCACGCCGAATTCCCCGTTGAGTTTTCTCGCGAGCGCGATAACGCCTTTCGCGTATTCCGCGTCTATATTCTTTATCTTCGTCAGATTTTCGCGGAATTTCGTCATACCGACGGGAACGACCGCCATGGTCCTGACGTTCGGATACAATTTGAACAGTTCCCTCGCGGAATATTCGAGTTCTTTCCCGTCGTTATAGTCCCTCGCCATAACTATCTGCGTATGCATCGTTATCCCGCCCGCCGCAAATCTTTCAAGGTAACCGTTTATCCTGTCCGCGAAACGGTTTTTCATCATTTTTTTGCGCAAGTTCCCGTTCATGGTGTGGACGGAAATATACAGGGGCGAAAGTTTTAGCCTTATTATCCTCTCGACGTCGCCCTCATCTATATTCGTAAGAGTTACGAAGTTTCCGCACAGAAAACTCTGGCGGTAGTCGTCGTCTTTGACGTAGAGGCTCTCGCGCATACCGCAGGGCATCTGATCGACGAAACAGAAAATACAGTTGTTGCGGCAAGTCTTAATTCCGAGATTGTCGCTCTCGAATTCGAGACCGAGCCTCTCGTCGTCGTCCTTTTCTATCTCGCAGGACGACACGTCCCCGTTCGTCTGCTTTACGGTAAGAGTGAATTTCTCTCTCGCGTCGTAGAAGAGATAATCGAGAATATCCGCGGCGTCATGACCGTCGAAAGCGAGCACTTCGTCGCCTTTTTCAAGACCGAGTTCTTCGCCTATCCCGCCTTTTTCGACCAACTTTATTTTAAGCATCGCTTTTCCCGTCCGCCTTTTCCGTAAGACCGAATTTCTTGTCGAGTTCGGCGAAAATTATATCCGCTATCCCCTCGCCGCCGAAATCCGAACGGGATATTTCCGCGTTTTTGAGCCTTTCGTATTCCCCGTCGCCTTTCAGCGCTCTTTCTATAAATTCCACGCACTTTTCGGCGTCGAATATCCTCACCGCCGACTTCACGTAAGTCACGTAATGATCGGCGAGCCGTCTTTCGATCGTGTTCGCGGAGTGCGTGACCACCGTCGGAACGCCGAAAAACGCCGGTTCCATAAGCCCGTTTCCGCTCTTCCCGAAATAGATGTCCGACGAGGCTATCATTTCGAGCACGTTCTCGGAAAATCCGTAGGGATAAAAGGACGTGTTCTTTCCGACTTCGAGTTTTTTGAGCCGCTCGTACAGTTCGGGATTTTTGCCGCATACCACTATAACGGATATAGGAAGATCCTTTTCGAGCAGCATTTCCGAGAGTTTTTCCGCGAGCCCGATGCCGTAACCGCCCTCCGTGATATAGACGGTGAATTTGTCCGCGTGTCCGAGCCTGCGCCTTATTTCCGACTTCGTTCCCTCGACGGAAAACGCCTCTTTCCTTATGGCGAGGGGCGCGAGTTTCAGATTGCTTTCGTTATACCGCCTTTTCTTCTTTTTCGCCCTTTCGAGCCCTTCTTCCGTGCAGGCGAGAGTGAGGTCGCAATTATACTGAAAGAGTTCGTTGATATGCGCGTCTGGAACGTACATAACGGTATAAGGCTTGTTTTTCATATGCTCGGCGTAGTAGTTCGTCGCCCAATGCGTGCTTATAACGACGTCGGGCGCGACCTTTTCGATATACGCCATCGAGTCGCGATAGGAATGCTTAACGAGACTTTTCATAATGAAATCGCTCGAAATCTTCGTGCCGAAAAACATCAGAGCCCACATTGACAGATATCCGTAGGCGTTGAATTTGTTATACTCTTTCACTTCGCGGCAGAGCCTGTCCTCGAATTTGCGGCACGCGGGCGTTTCCGCCTCTTTATAAAAA
>CADBSX010000100.1 GCA_902797515.1 uncultured Eubacteriales bacterium
TGAGCGTATTCCGCGATTTTTAAAAGCGGCGGGAAATCGTAAACTCTCTTTCCGTCCTTCACGATAAGCGCGGGCAGTTCCCTCGCCGTATAGTCGGTGAAAGTGATCTTTTTCCACCTCTCTATCGGATGATAGACGGTGAGCGGTTTCGAGAAATCTATCTTTTCGCCGCGAAGGGCTATTAAGTCCGCCTCCGCCTTTCCCGTAGCGTTGTCGTAAATGCGGTAAATGGTCTTAAATCCGGGATTGGTTATCTTCGCGGAATTGTCCGAGACCTTTATCTTCGGTATTATCTTTCCGTTTTCCTCTATCCCGGCGAGTTTATATACTCCGCCGAGCGCCGGCATATCCGCGCTCGTTATAAGTTTAGTGCCTATGCCCCACGAATTTATCTTCGCGCCCTGCTGTTTGAGACTTTGAACGAGCCTTTCGTCGAGGTCGCCCGACGCGCATATTATCGTATCCGGATAGCCCGCCTCGTCGAGCATTTTCCGCGCCTGTTTGGTAAGATAGGCGAGGTCTCCCGAATCTATCCTTATTCCGACGGGCTTTTTACCTTTGGCTTTCAGTTCGTCGAACACCTTTATCGCGTTCGGAACGCCGCTTTTTAGCGTGTCGTAAGTATCGACGAGGAGCATCGCGCCGTCGGGATAGACATCCGCGTAAGCCTTGAACGCCTCGTATTCCGAGGGGAAATTCATCACCCAACTGTGAGCGTGAGTTCCCGCCGTCTTTACGCCGAACATCTGCCCCGCGAGTACGTTCGACGTAGAAGAGCAACCGCCTATTATTGCCGCCCTCGCGCCGTATATCCCAGCGTCCGGACCTTGCGCGCGGCGAAGCCCGAATTCCATAACGTTGTCGCCTTTCGCCGCGTTGCATATCTTCGCGGATTTAGTCGCGATAAGCGTCTGATGATTTATTATGTTCAGCACCGCGGTCTCTATAAGTTGAGCCTGCATCACGGGCGCTTTTACGGTGAAAATCGGCTCGCCGGGGAAAACCATAGTTCCCTCGGGAACGGAATACACGTCCCCCGTGAATTTGAGTTTTGCCAGATAATCGAGAAAGCCTGCGTCGAAAATGCCGAGACTTTTCAGATAGCCGATCTCTTCTTCGCCGAAATCGAGGTTAAGCACGTAATCGACCGCCTGTTCGAGCCCTGCGGCGAGAGAAAAAGTTATAAGTTCGTTCTGGCGGAAAAACACGTCGAAAACGGCTATTTCGTCCTTCTTTCCTTTGAGGAAATAGCCGTTCATCATCGTGAGTTCGTATAGATCGGTAAGAAGAGTAAGATTGCGTTTTTCCATTATGGTCTAACCTCTTTTAATCTTTATTTTTGTCCGAATAATCTTTGATCTCCGGAAGAGGCGCGTTTTTCTCTTCCTCTTCTCTTTGCGCCTTTTTCTCGGCGAGAGTTTCCGAATACGGCTTGTAGTCGGGCTTTTCGTCCGTGCGTTCGGGGACGAGCAGATCGCTCTTTAAAAGCATAAGGGACAGTATCGAGAGAATAATAAGTCCCGCGTCGATCATAACTATCGCCCACCACTGCAAAACGCCGGCAAGAATTATCGTTACGCCGATAATAAGAAGTATTTCGCCTACGGCGAGTTCGTATCCGCCTTTGACTATTATGCCGTAAATAGCGAATATCCCGCCTATGCCGAGAGTGAAGATTGCGAATCCTATTTTGAACGGATTGCCTTCTATCACGCCCGTTACGGCGAGAATAACGAACACTATCGCGGCTATTACCACCGCGGCGGCGAGAACCAAAGCGCCTTTGAAAAGCCTCGTGTTAAATCCCTTTTTCATTGATCTTCTCCTTTTTCTTCTTTCACGTCGGGACTTCCGACGGATTTTTTTCTGAAAATATAGCCGTCCTTTTTAAGCAAAAACAAAAGAATAAGCAATCCCGCGACGACGAGGAGCGCGGAAATTATTATCATGCCCCTCACGCCTTCGACGCCGAAAAACGGCAGATTGTATTCCGACTGGCGGAACGGCTCTAAAATTCCCCTTATCACGCCGTATCCGATAAAGTAGAACGCGACGGCGTAACCGTTGGTCGCCCCGCGCCTTTTCCACATAAAAGAATAGATACACGCGAACAGAATAAGGTTCAATACGCTCTCGTAAAAGAAAAGCGCCTGATACCACCTCGACGGATCGTCTATCTGCACGGCGAGCGGAAACCACTGAAACGCGGGATTAGTTATCTCTTTTCCGTAAACTTCCTGATTGAAAAAGTTTCCCCATCTGCCTATCGCCTGACCGAGCGGAAGAACGCACGCGGCGAGGTCGAGAGTTTTGAAAAAATTGACTTTTCTGAATTTGCAGGCGAGAAAGACGCCGAGCGCGCCGAAGAGGACTCCGCCGTATATGGCGAGCCCGCCGTCGCGGATATTTATCGCCGACAGGAAAAAGCCTTTCGGCGAATTGATAAACGTCTTTATATCGAAAAGGACGTACCACAGCCGCGCGCCTATTATGCAGAGCGGAACGATAAAAATCATAAGGTCTAAAATAAAGTCCTTTTTCTCGCCTTTTCTCTCGAACATAGGGGCGACTACGAGGCACGAAACCAGCATGCCCGTAACGATCGCGAGCGCGTAAAAGTATATATCTACGCCGAAAACGGTAAAATGATTCGTGATTTCATGCCCGAACAATATAAAGTTATTCTGATTGAGCAGATCCGATAACATAATTATATCCTTAACCGATATTTTTAATATATTTATTTTATATAATTATATCATATAATTTATAAAAATACAATACTTTTTATCGTTTTTACTTATTTACCGTTCCGAACGCGCAAAAACGGAGCGATTGCCGCTCCGTTTTTGGGTGTGATATGGATCAAAAATTCATCTTGTCCAACTACTGTAACTATATACGTATCTCAGATAAGCGGCGGCGGTGCTCGTATTTCCTATATCGGACGAATTCAGCGTTATCTGCACGCCAGAAACGTTATATACTTTCCACCCCGACGTATTTACGAAAACGGCGCTCGTAAGTCCGCTCCCGCCAAAAGCGCACACGCCTATAGAATAAACATAAGAAGGTATCTGTATTTGAGATAAATGGTTACACCCGTAAAAAGCATAATCTCTTATCTGTAACAGATACGTCGGCAACACGACGTACGTTAATGCCGTACA
>CADBSX010000101.1 GCA_902797515.1 uncultured Eubacteriales bacterium
ACGGAAAAGGATATTATGAAGAATAAAAAAACTCAAAGCGAAATAATTTCCGAGAAGATAGCGTTTTCTGACGATGCTTTCCGTATCAAAGTCGTGGACAGCGGCACGGGCAGGACCAAAAACGCACTCCACGAAGAAATGGAAATAAAATACTTCTACGAGGGCTCGTCGGCTCTGACCGTCGATTCCGAAGTTATAACCGCGAAGGCGGGCGACGTCGTTATAATAAATCCATACGAGGTGCACACGAATATCCGCCTCGACGAATACAAGGGAAGATATTACAATATGATCTTCGACGTCGATTTTCTCTCTTCCTTTACGAACAATTCGCCTAATTTAAGGGCGATATTGCTCACCGAGGGCAGGAAATTCCGTAATCTTATATCCGGAAACGCGCGGATCGAGCGGATAATGGAACGGATAATCGAGGAAATGAACGAAAAAAAAGAGTATTATCGGGAAATAGTGCGAAATCTCGTCGGCGAACTCGTGTTCATCTTGCTTCGCGACTATCTCGGCAGCGGGAACGGTCGGAATTCCGCGGCGGATAAGATAGATAAAGTAAGGCTCGTTTCCCCCGCCCTCTCGGAGATACATCTCAACTACGCCGATAAGATAACCGTCGAAAAACTCGCGGCGAAATGCGGTTTGAGCAAGTATTATTTTTGCAGGACTTTCAAAAACGTAACGGGGAAAACGGTGATAGAATACGTGACCGAATACAGGATAACGCTCGCGGAACTTATGCTTAAAGACAAATCCGCGAGAGTCGGCGAAGTCGCCGCGCTTTGCGGTTTTTGCGACGAAAACTATTTTCACCGCCGATATAAAAAGGTCAGGGGAACGGCGTTTTCCAAAAAATCGCGGCAATAATACGAAATTCGCGAAAAAGAGCAATATCGTACACAATTTAGGCTAAATAGTGCATTGTTAATTAAATGCGGATATGATACAATATATGCGACGGAAAAATCCGCCGCATTTTTTAAAAAGGTGAAGGATATGGAAAAATCAAAGACGGTCAAAAAGATAGACGTTCACGCGCACGTCACGGCTTTTCCCGAATACGCGCCGCCGAACAGTTATACGCATTACAGGATGATAAGCCCCGAAGAACTTCTCGGTTTTTACGACAAACTCGATATAGAAAAGGGCGTATTGCTTCCGATAGTCGCGCCCGAGGCGCAGTTCACGCCGCTTACGAGTTGCGAGTGCAAATACGTCGCGGATAAGTATCCCGACAGATTTATATGGTTCTGCAACGTCGATCCGAGAAACGACAGGAACGCGCCGGACGCCGACCTTTCTAAACTTCTTATGCATTATAAATCTTTAGGGGCGAAAGGTTTCGGCGAACTGACTACGAATATCCCCGCGGACGATCCGCTTATGGATAATCTGTTCCGTTACTGCGCGGAGTGCGATCTGCCCGTGACTATTCACGTCGCGCCGATGGACAAATACGGCTTTTACGGAATAAAGGACGATCTCGGACTTCCGAGAATAGAAAAAATGCTCAAAAAGTATCCGAAACTCAAAATTTTCGGACACTCGCAGACTTTCTGGTCGGAAATTTCGGGGGACGTTGACGAGCAGACGAGAAGAGAGTGGCCGACGTCGAAGATTAAAGGCGAGGGCAGGCTCACGAAACTTTTGAGGGAATATCCGAATTTGTACTGCGACCTGTCCGCCGACAGCGGCAGAAACGCGTTTATGCGCGATCCCGAACACGCGGCGAGGTTTATCGAGGAATTTTCCGACCGCATTATGTACGGCTGCGATATATGCGCGACTTACAACACGCATCCGTTCGTGTTCAACGAGTGGCTGAACAAATTCCGCGAGGACGGATATATAAGCGAAGAAAACTATTACAAATTCGTGCGCGGCAACGCGATAAGAATATTAAAATTAAAAGAAAAGGAGTAAGAAAATGGAAAAATTAGCGCTCGTCGGCGGAGAGCCGTTAGTAAAAGAGGCGGCGCCGGAAGAACTTTTCAAATGGCCTATCATTACGAAGGAAGACGAAGAGGCCGTTATGGACGTCGTGAGGAACAACAAGTTTTCGGGCACGGACATCACAATTAAATTTCAGGAAGAATTCGCGGCTTGGCAGGGAACGAATTTCGCGCTCGGCTTTACGAACGGAACTATGGCGCTGTCGGCGGCTATGTTCGCGATAGGGCTCGGTATGGGCGACGAGATAATCTGTACTACGAAAACGTATTGGGGCAGCGTTTCGCAGGCGATAAACTTCGGCGCGTCGGCGGTGTTCTGCAATATCAACGATAAGTTGAGTATGGATCCCGACGATTTGGAACGCTGTATCACGCCGAGAACGAAAGCGATAATGGTCGTCCACTATTTCGGTTATCCGTGCGATATGGACAGGATAACGGCGATCGCGAAAAAACACAACGTCAGGATAATAGAGGACGTTTCGCACGCGCAGGGCGGTATGTATAAGGGCAAGAAACTCGGCACGTTCGGCGACGTTTCCGCGATGAGCATGATGAGTTGGAAGACGTTCGCCGCAGGCGAGATGGGCATGCTCGTGACCAACGAGAGAAAGTATTACGAGCGCGCGCTCGCCTACGGGCATTACGAGAGGAACAATAGCGCGAACATAAAAGAGTGCGATTATCTGAACGATTATTCGCATATCGCGCTCGGCGGCGTAAAGGGAAGAGTAAATCAGGTTTCGGCGGCGCTCGGCCGCGGGCAACTTAAATACTTCGACGAGAGGTGCAAAGAGATAAGGAGGGCGATGAATTATTTCTTCGACTGTCTCGAAGGTCTCAAAGGCATAAAGCCGATACGCGTGGACGAATCGACGGGCTCGACCATGGGCGGATTTTACAATCCCGTATGCTCGTACTATCCCGACGAACTCGGCGGTCTTTCCTCGAAGAGATTCGCACAGGCGGTGACCGCGGAATTCGGCGGAAAATTCGGCTGCTGGGAAGGCGGAAACTTCAATCTTCACAATCATAAATTCTTCAAGACGTTCGACTTTTACAATATCGGAAAGCCGAGCCGCATAGCGTTCGCGAGCCGCGACGTCAGAGAGGACGACAAATATCTCGCGCCTTCCGACAAGATATACTGTATAGGTATGCCGTGGTTCAAAAAGTACGACAAGAAGTGGATCGAACTCTACGCCGAGGCGTACAAGAAAGTCGTGAGAAACTACGAGCAACTCCTCGAAGGCGACACCGACAAATCGCAGGGCGGAAGATGGTACGGAAACGACAACGCCGCCGATCAGCAGAAGAAGAAAGAGGATAAATAATATGAATTTTCTTATATGCACCGACGCGGAAGGGATAAGCGGCGTAGAGACGTTGGACGCGGTAATGAATACCGAGTCGCCCGATTATCCGCATATGCGCGAAAGGCTTATGGCGGACACGAACGCGGCGGTTTCGGCGGCGTTCGACGCGGGCGCGGAAAAGGTTTACGTCATTGACGGACATTTCCACGGCTGTAATTTCATAAAAGAAAAACTCGACGGGCGCGCGACGCAGATAACGACTCGCGATTTCGCGTGGGCGATAAAAGACGTTCAGGCGGCGGCGATAATAGGTCAGCACGCGATGGCGGGAACTATGAACGCCTTTCTCGACCACACGCAGTCGTCAACGCGCATACACCACTACCGTTTCAACGGCGAGAGGATAGGCGAGATAATGCAGGTCGCCACGTTTTGCGGGCATTTCGGCGTGCCGGTAGTCGCGCTTTCGGGCGACGAGGCGGCTTGCCGCGAGGCGGAAAGGTTCATAAGCGGCATTTCCACCGCGTCCGTCAAAACGGCGAACGGGCGGAACAAGGCGATATGTATTCCCGAAAAAGAGGCGGAAGAGCGTATATACGCCGCCGTCAAAGCGGGCATAGAAAACCGCGCCGCCGTAAAGGTGATAAAGCCGAAACTTCCTTACACCGTCACCATCGAATTCAACCGCGCGGACTACTGCGAAGAGCATTGCGCCGACTATCCCGCGTTTAAGCGTATCGACGTATATACGGCGGAACGCACGGTCACGGAAATAAACAATTATTACGAAGTAATGTGAGTAAGTGAAATGAAAACGTTGAAATTCGGCATACTCGGCTGCGGTATGATAGCGAATATTCACGCCGAGGCGATAAAGAACGTAGAGGGCGCGGAACTTATCGGCGCGGCTGACGCGAGAAGAGAAAGCACGGAGAAATTCGCGGAAAAATACGGCGTTAAAGCGTATTCTTCTTTTGAAGAGATGCTCGCGGATAAAGAAATCGGCGCGGTATGCGTATGCACGCCGAGTTTTCTTCACGCCGAAAACGCGATACAAGCCCTTAAAGCGGGGAAACACGTCGCGCTCGAAAAGCCTATGGCTTTAAACACCGCCGACGCGGACGAGATAATAAGGACGTGCGAAGAGACGGGAAAGAAACTGACCGTTATATCTCAACTGCGCTTTTCGGACGATATAAATAAAGTCAAAAAACTCGTGGAAGAAGGCGCGTTCGGAAAGATAACGCTCGGCGACCTGTATATGAAATATTACAGGAGCGAAGAGTATTATTCTTCGAGCGCGTGGAAAGGAAAACTCGCTTTCGACGGCGGCGGCGCGCTCATGAATCAGGGCATACACGGCGTGGATCTTCTCACCTATATCCTCGGCGACGTGAAAAAGGTAAGCGGCGAGATACGCACTCTTTCGCATAAGATAGAAGTCGAGGACACCGCGGCGGCGGTAGTCGAATTTGAAAGCGGCGCGCTCGGAGTCATAGAGGCGTCAACGTGCGCGTATCCCGGATTCGACAGAAAAATAGAGAGACACGGCGATAAGGGATACGCCGTGATAAAAGAAGATAAAATAGAACGACTTATGATAAACGGGAAGAAAAGCGGAACGGAAGAAGAAAAAGCGAAAGCGGCGACTTCGAGCGATCCTTCCGCGCTTTCCTGCGCTCTGCACGCGAGACAACTCGGAAATTTCGTGAAAGCGATAGATGGAAAAGAAAAACTCGTTATAGACGCGGAAGAAGGCAGAAAAGCCGTCGCGATAATAAGAAAAATTTACGGAGACGAACAATGAAAACTTTTTTACTTTTAGGGCAATCGAACATGTCCGGACCGAACATATCGAGGTGGTCGGAAGAGGACGATAAAAGACTTATAGGCGTATATCTTCTTAACGCGGAGGACAAGTGGGAAAAGGCGACTAATCCGCTCAACAAGTATTCCACGATAAAATGGCAGTCCGATCCCGGTATAAATCCGGGGACGACTTTCGCGGAAGAGATGAAAAAGGCGTATCCGAAAGAGGATATAGGCATAATATCCAACGCGAGAGGCTCGTCGAAAGTCGCGGAGTGGCAGAAAGGCGAGAGGTATTTTAACGAGGCGGTGCGCCGCGCGAAGGCGAGCGGAGAAAAAATAGACGGGATACTCTGGTTGCAGGGCGAACAGGACGTTCCCGAAAAGTCGGACTACACCGTTTACGCCGAGAGGTTTTCCAAATTCATAGCGGATATACGGGAGGCGCTCGGAAACGGCGAAATTCCCTTTATCGCCTGCGAGATTTGGGGCGACGTTTCCCTTGCGGAAGAAAAGTACTTCGAGGGGATAAACGAAGTCAACAGGCAGATAAAAGAGGTGGTCGCGAAAACGCCCGAATGCGGCTGGATAACGAGTAAAGGCGTCGAACACACGAAAGAAGAGCCCGTGCATTTCGCGCCCGAAGGAATGCGGGAACT
>CADBSX010000102.1 GCA_902797515.1 uncultured Eubacteriales bacterium
AAATATATTATATATAATGAAAAGAAAAAATTATGAAAAAACGGTTTACTTTTTCGGAAAAATAGTTTATATTAGATAGGACATTGTAAAGCGGACGGAAGAAAAATGTTATCGAAAACGGTCGGATATTCCCTGACGGGGCTTATAGGAAACGCGATAGACGTCGAGGTGGACGTGAATTTCGGTATGCCGAAGTTCGAGATAGTAGGCCTTCCCGACGCGTCTGTAAAAGAATCGAAAGAGAGAGTCTGTTCCGCGATAAAGAACAGCGGAAAAAGGTTTCCGAACCACAGGATAACGGTCAATCTCGCGCCCGCCGATATACGGAAAGAGGGATCCGGGCTCGATCTTCCGATCGCGCTCGGCATAATCAAGTCCGACGGAGCGACTCGTATGGGCGACACTTCGTCCACCGTGCTTATAGGCGAACTTTCGCTCGACGGCTCGGTGAGGGGCGTAAACGGAATACTTCCTATGCTTATTTCCGCGAAAGAAAACGGTTTTAAAGAGGCGGTCGTTCCCGCCTCCAACGCAAAAGAAGGCAGTTTCATAAAGGGAATAAAGATATACAAGGCGAGATCGCTCAAGGACGTCTGCGCGCATTTCGAGGGAACGCAGCTTCTTCCCGAAGTCGAAACGGCGGACTATAAAGACCTGTATTCGGAAACGGAATACGCGAGCGATTTGAAATACGTAAAGGGGCAGTACGCGGCTAAGCGCGCGCTCGAAGTCGCGGTGAGCGGCAATCATAATATGATAATGGTAGGCCCGCCCGGCGCGGGAAAGACCATGCTCGCGAAATGTATTCCCTCTATTATGCCGGAGATGAGTTTCGGCGAGGCGCTTGAAACCACGAAGATACACAGCGTCGCGGGAATACTCGCGAAAGAGGGCATAGTTTTAAACAGACCGTTCATGACTCCGCATCACACCGCGTCTAACGTCGCTTTGGTCGGCGGCGGCTCGGATTCCAAACCGGGGATAATAAGTCTCGCGCACAACGGCGTACTGTTTTTGGACGAAATGCCCGAATATACGCGGGCGATGCTCGAAAGTCTGCGTCAGCCTCTCGAAGACAGAGTGATAACCGTTTCGAGGGCGAAAGCGAACGTCAGTTATCCGGCGAATTTTATGCTCGTCGGAAGTATGAATCCCTGTCCTTGCGGCTATTACGGCTCGGCAAACGGCACGTGCAACTGCACGGCGTTGCAGATACAGAAATACAAGGCGAAAGTTTCGGGACCTCTTCTCGACAGAATGGATATAAGAGTAATAGTTGACGGCGTGAAATACGACGATTTAACGGGCGACGCCGACGCCGAGAGTTCCGCGGAAGTAAGGCGGAGAGTGAACGCCGCGAGAAAGATCCAACTCGAAAGGTTCAAAGACGACGGGATAACGACGAACGGCGAGATGGGCGAAAAGCATATAAAGAAGTACTGCGTTTTGTCGGACGAGTGCGAAGGGCTTTTGCGCGGCGCGTTCGAGATGCTTAAACTTTCCGCCCGCGCGAGGAGCAGGATAATAAAGGTCGCGCGGACGATAGCGGACATGAGCGGGAGCGAGAATATAGAAGAGCCGCATATTTTGGAGGCGATAAGTTACAGGAGCGACGAGGTATGATACTTTCTGACGAAGAGATAGCGGCGGTCTTTATCGACACGTTGCCCGATCTCGAAAACAAGAAGAAGAGGGCTCTTTTCGGTCTGTTTGACAAGCCGTCCGAAGTTTTGGACGCAGGGAAGGAAACTCTTTTAAAGGCGACTGACGAAAAGACGGCGGCGGAGATATATAAAAAAGCGCGCGACGCTTCCTATATAAAAGCCGCAGTTAAAAAAGCGACCGCTTCGGCGGACGGAGTTAT
This sequence comes from uncultured Eubacteriales bacterium, assembly GCA_902797515.1. Classification (GTDB taxonomy): domain Bacteria; phylum Bacillota; class Clostridia; order Christensenellales; family Borkfalkiaceae; genus UBA10281. Next base: position 1,865 of record CADBSX010000102.1, read on the forward strand.
AGCGCTCGGCTCTGAAAAATATCCGGAAGAACTCGCGGAAACGCCCGTCCCGCCCCTCGTTTTGTATTACGCCGGAAACGCGGAACTTCTGAAAGGCAAAAAGATAGCGGCGGTCGGATCGAGAAAGACGTTGCCGCAGTACCTGAAAACGGTTACCGAAACGATCGGACGGATCACCGAGGCAGGGATAACGGCGGTCACGGGAATAGCCGACGGCGCGGACAGCGCGGCGATAGAAGGCGGGCTGAAAAACGGCAGGATAATATCCGTGCTCCCCGGCGGTCTGGATAAACTCAGTCCTAAGAACAAAAAGGGACTTATGGACGAGATAGTAAAGAAAGGTCTCGTCGTGACCGAGTGTTCGGGCGGAACGGAAACGAGGCAGTATTCCTATCCCGTGAGGAACAGGATAATCGCAGGGCTCGCGGCGGCGACGCTTATAGTCAGCGGCGAAGAGGACAGCGGCGCGAGATACACCGCCGAATACGCGGCGGAATACGGAAGAGAAGTTATGTGCTTTCCTTACGGTTTAGGCGTTCCGTCGGGCGAACTTTGCAAGAGCCTCGTAAAAAGGGGCGCGAAACTCGTCGAAACGGCGGAGGACGTCGCGGAAATTCTCGGAATATCGCTTAAAGAGAAAGCGGCGATAACGTTGTCCGAAAAAGAGAGGCTCGTTTACGACGCGGTGAAAAACGGAATAAATCGTGCGGACAAAATAGTGGAAAAGACGGGACTTAAAATTTACGAACTGATGCCCGTTCTCGGAATGCTCGAACTGAAAGGACTTACCGTAAGGAATACGAGCGGAGAAATAGAAACGATAAAGAACTTATAATAACGGAGGTTATATGCAACTTATTATTGTGGAATCGCCGTCCAAGGCGAAGACGATCGAAAAATACCTCGGAGGAAAATATAAAGTCGATGCGAGCGGCGGACACGTGAGGGATCTTCCCGAAAAGAGGCTCGGCGTAAACGTAGTGAAGAATTTCGAGCCGAATTACGTCATATCGCCCGACAAAAAGGAAGTTATTAAAAGGCTGAAAGAAAAGGCGGCGAAAGCGGATAAGATATATCTCGCGACAGACCCCGACCGCGAGGGCGAGGCGATAAGTTGGCATCTTAAAGAAGTCCTCGAACTCGGCGACAACGCGAGGAGGATAGAATTCAACGAGATAAGCGCGAGGGCGGTCAACGAGGCTCTCGCGCATCCGAGAGATATAAATTATTGTCTTGTCGATTCTCAGCAGGCGAGGCGCGTACTCGACAGGCTCGTCGGTTACAAGTTAAGTCCTCTTCTCTGTAAGAGGATAAAGAGCGGACTGTCGGCGGGAAGAGTTCAGTCGGTCGCCCTTCGGATAATCGTTGACAGGGAAAGGGAAATACTCGCGTTTATTCCCGAAGAATACTGGAATTTAACTCTTTCCGTAAAAGTCGGCAAGACGGAATTTTCCGCTCTTCTCGTCGAAAAGAACGGAAAGAAGTATAAACCGAGCGACGAAGAAGAGGCGGAAAAAGCGGAAAGGGAAGTCTTATCTATAGGCGCGACCGTTTCGGAAATAAAGGAAACCAAGACCAAAAGCCACGCGCTCCCGCCTTTCACGACTTCGACGATGCAACAGGACGCGTCTGCGAAACTCAATATGTCCGCGCCGACCTGTATGCAGGTCGCGCAGCACCTTTACGAGGGCGTGGAAACGAGCGACGGGCATATCGCTTTCGTGACCTATATCAGAACGGATTCGGTCAGAGTGTCGTTCGAGGCGCAGAAAGAGGCGAGGGCGTATATAGCCGAGAATTACGGAAAGGAATACGTTCCCGAAAAACCGAATTTCTACAAATCCAAAAAGAACGCGCAGGACGCGCACGAGGCTATAAGACCTATAGACGTTTCAATGACGCCGGAAAGGGCTAAAAATTACCTCGATAAAAATCACTATAACCTCTATAAACTTATCTACGAGAGGTATATAGCGTCGCAGATGAGCGAGGCGGAATACACGTTGAAACAGGTTTCTCTCTCTTCCGGCGAATACGTTTTCAGAGCGGGCGGAAGAAAAGTCGATTTCAAGGGCTATACCGCCGTTTACGATTATCATTTCGGCGAAACGACCGAGGACGGCGATTCGGTGAGAGTCGTTCCGGAACTTACGAAAGGTCAGAGGTTCGACTCGCCGAAGATAAATAAGGAAAAGAAATTCACCAAGCCCCCCGTCCGTTTCACCGACGCGAGCCTTATAAGGACAATGGAAGAAAAGGGGATAGGCAGACCTTCCACTTACGCGACCATACTTTCGGTTCTCGCGAAGAGGAAGTACACCAAAAAAGAGGGCAAAAACCTCGTTCCGACCGAGATCGCGTTCGAGATAACGGATATGCTCGTAAAATACTTTCCGGACGTTATGGACGTTTCGTTCACGGCGAATATGGAAGACAAACTCGACGATATAGAAAACGGCGGAGACTGGCATAAACTTATAGCCGATTTCTACGGACCTTTTCACGACAAATTGTCTTTCGCGACGACCGACGGCGACGAAAAGACGGATATACCGTGCGACAAGTGCGGCGCGCCTATGATACGGAAAAACGGCAGGTACGGGAAATTCCTCGCCTGTTCGAGATATCCCGAATGCTCGAACATAAAGTCGGAAAACGAAGAGGTGTCCGACGTAAAATGCGACAAGTGCGGCGCGATGATGGTGTATAAGACGGGCAGATACGGGAAATTCCTCGCTTGCCCGAACTATCCCGAATGCTCGAACATAAAGCCGATCGACGAAGAGAAATCGACCGAAAAATGCGAGAAGTGCGGCTCGCCTATGGTGATAAAGAAAGGTAAATTCGGGAAATACCTTCAATGCGTGAACTGCAAGGAAACGAGAAGTCTGACCGAGAAGATGGGCGTATGCCCCGAATGCGGAAAGCCTACGCAGAAAATGACTTCCAAAACGGGAAAGGTGTTTTACGGCTGTTCAGGATATCCCGAGTGCAATTTTATGAGCTGGGATATGCCGCTCGCGGAAAAATGCCCGAAATGCGGCGGATATCTCGTTCTCGCGAAAGACGGGAAGACCAAAAAATGCCCGAATAAGGATTGCGGATACAAAAGCGGCAGATCGGGCGATAAAAAGGCGGAATAAAAAATGAAGACCGTAAAGATAATAGGCGGCGGGCTCGCGGGGAGCGAGGCGGCGTATTACCTCGGTAAAAAAGGATACGACGTAAAACTTTACGATATAAAGCCGAACTCTTTCACGCCCGCGCATAAAGACGTAAATTACGGGGAACTCGTATGCTCGAACTCTCTTAAAAGCAACGACGTTTACGGAAACGCCTGCGGACTTTTAAAAGAGGAAATGCGCGTTCTCGGTTCGATGGTGATAGCGGTCGCGGACGAAACGAGAGTGCCGGCGGGCAACGCGCTCGCCGTTGACAGAGTTTCTTTCGCGAAGGGGATAACGGAAAGGCTGAAAAGCCTCGGCAATATCGAGTTTATCTGCGAAGAAGTCGAAGAAACGGACCTTTCCGAAAACGTCATCTTCGCGACCGGACCGTTAACGACCGAGAAACTCGGCGGATTTATCCGCGAGACGTTCGGCGGCGGATATTATTTTTACGACGCCGCCGCGCCGATAATTTCGGGCGACAGCATAGATTTTTCGGAGGCGTTCGTATCGGACAGATACGGCGCGGCGGGCGAGGGCGATTACGTCAACTGCCCGATAGACGAAGAGGGATATAAGAAGTTTTACCGCGAACTCGTGAGCGCGGGCAGAGCGGAACTTCACTCTTTCGAGGACGTAAAGGTGTTCGAGGGCTGTATGCCCGTCGAAATAATGGCGGAAAGGGGCGAAGACACTCTTCGGTTCGGGCCGTTAAAGCCCGTCGGGCTCACCGATCCGAAAACGGGGAAAAGACCTTACGCGTGTATGCAACTTCGCAAAGAGGACGAAGAGGGCAGAAGGTACAATATAGTCGGATTTCAGACCAACCTTTTGTTTCCCGAACAGAAACGAGTGTTTTCTATGTTCCCCGCGCTTAAAAACGCCGAATTTTTAAGATACGGAGTAATGCACAGAAATTCGTATCTTAATTCGCCCGAGATACTCTCGTCCGACTTTTCGGTGAAAGGAAAGCCGAATATCTTTTTCGCGGGACAGATGACGGGCGTCGAGGGATACGTGGAGAGCGCGGCGAGCGGACTTCTGGCGGCTATAAACGCCGATCTGCGGCTTTCGGGGCGGGAAACTCTTAAACTCGACCAAAAGACGGTGATAGGCGCGCTTTCGGAGTACGTCGCGACGAAAAATCCCGATTTCCAGCCGATGAACGCGAATTTCGGTCTGCTCGCGCCCCTTTTCGGCGCGGATCCGAGAAAGAAAGCGGAAAAGAAGAGGCTTCTCGCGGAGCGGGCTTTGGAAGAAATCAGAAAAATTAAGGCAGGTGTCGTATAAACGTCGCATTACTTCGTTTCTGCTTGGTTTTTGAAATTCCTACGTACGGAAAGTACGCCCCCTTTCAAAAACCGTCGCGAGCCTAGTACTGCTCGTTTCTACGAGCCCCTATGAAAGTTTATAATAAGGCAGGCGTCGTATAAACGTCGCATTACTTCGTTTCTGCTTGGTTTTTGAAATTCCTGCGTACAAAAAGTACGCCCCCTTTCAAAAACCGTC
>CADBSX010000103.1 GCA_902797515.1 uncultured Eubacteriales bacterium
TCTTTCAAGGACAATTTCGCGTACCGATACGACGATAATTATTTCGATATGGAGGAAGGAGAAGAAAAAAGCGTTACGGTGACTTGCAAAAACGACGCGGATTTCAGCGACGTAAACGTTTCTTTTCTCGAAGTGAATTAAAATGGATTTCGGAAAATTAAAATTGAGCGGCGTAAAACTTTATGAAACCGACGGAAAACTTTATGCGGAAACAGATCAATCCGGAATAAACGCGAGATACGTTCTTTCTGGCGCGTTCGACCCGCCTGCGAAGGTTGTCTTGTGCGATCTCGACGGAACAACGGTCAAATCGGAAGAATTCTGGATATATCTCATCGAAAAGACGGTGAAACGGATCTCGGGCGATCCCGATTTCAATTTTTCCGCCGAGGACGTCCCGTTCGTTTCGGGATATACGACTTTGCAACATCTCGATTATTGCATAAAAAAATTCGGGCTTAAAACGGACGTACACGCCGCGAATAAAATATATCATGCAATAGCGAACGACGAACTCAAAGAGATAACGGAAGGGCGAGGAAATGTCGGCGCGTTCAAGCCGAGAGAAGGCCTCAAAGAATTTTTGGAAGAGTTAAAAGGCAGAAAAATAAAAATAGGGCTTGTGACGAGCGGACTCGAGTATAAAGCGATTCCCGAGATACTTTCCGTGTTCAGAGTGCTGAAAATGGGCAATCCGTTCGATTATTATGACGCTATAATCACAGGCGGCAATAGGAAGATAAAAGGCGTTTACGGCACTATCGGTGAAATGGCGGCAAAACCTCATCCGTGGCTTTATGCGGAGATTGGCGTCACGCTTGCGGGAGATGACAAAGCGGGCGTGATCACTCTTGAAGATTCGACTTCGGGACTTATTTCGTCGCTTGCGGCGGGATATTCCGTGATAGGTTTTAGAGACGGTAACATAATAAGCAGCGGAGCGCGGGAATTGTGTTTTTCCACGGCCGATTCTTTTAATGACGTATTGAAAAAGATATAAAAACTCGAATATTTTCGATTGCGCCGATCATGGCATTATCAAGGAATTATAAGTATGTTGAATTACAGATTGAAAGTCGGACTTTTGCCAATAAGACGTTATCTGAAAGAGCCGCCGAAGAGAATAGGCATCTTTCAGAGCGATTACGCCGTAGAGAACAAGAACGCGGCGATAGAGTTCATAAAGGAAAACTATTCGGATGATATCACGACTTTCGTCGATATAGAGTGGCTCAATGACGAAGGACTTTTATATCTGGATTCGGACTGCGACAAAGTAGCGGAATATTTCGATAACGAACATATAGACGCGCTTTTTATAATAAACTGCAATTTCGGGCAGGAAAATTGTGCGGGGCTCGTCGCGAAAAAACTTCGCGTTCCGACTCTTTTATGGGGACCGCGTGACAGAAATTTTTCAAACGGTATAAGATACACCGATACGCAATGCGGATTGTTCGCTATGAGCAAGCAATTAAAACGTAACGGAGTGAAATTTTCGTATATAGAAAACTGCGATATTACTGCGCCCGTATTCGACAAAGGGTTAAAGCAATTTATGGGCGTCGCTTGTATGGTGAAAAATTTCCGCAATATGAAGATATTGCAGGTCGGCGCGAGAGTAAAGCCTTTCAAGTCGATAATGTACAACGAACTCGAGCTTGCGGAAAATTTCGGGATAGATATTGTGTCGTTCAACCTTGCCGAGGCTTTGAAAGACCTTAAAGATATATACGAGAAAGAGCAGGAAAAACTGAACGGGGAACTTATTGACTTAAAAAACACGTTCGATTGCGGAAACCTTGACGACGAGTATCTCAAAAAAATGCTTTGTGTAGTACATTATTATGAAGATCTCGCGAAAGCCAACGACTGCAATATAATAAGCGGCGAGTGCTGGACGGGGATAACGGTCGGTTGGGGAGCAAATCCTTGCCTTGCCATGTGTTTGCTTGCCGACAAAGATATATACGTTACTTGCGAGTGGGATATACATATGACGATAACCAACGTCCTTTTGCTTTCCGCGACTCGCGGAACGGAAAAACCGATACAGGGCGAATTCACATGCCGACATCCCGAAAACGATAACGCCGAACTATTGTGGCACTGCGGACCGTTTCCGCTCAAATACAAAGCGGACGGCGAAAAGCCGTGGCTTTATAATACCAAGCCGAGTTTCAGACTTAAAGACGGCGAATATACGATAGCGCGTTTTCAGGCGGAAAGCGGTAAGTATTATCTTTTGGGCGGTAAATTTAAAACTTGCGAAGGTCCGAAAACTTTTGGCACTTATATGTGGGCGGAATTCAAAGATCTTCCCGCGCTCGAAAGAAAGATAATCGAAGGACCGTATATACATCATATGACAGAGATCTCGGGGGATTATACGGAATATCTCAAAGAGTTTTCAAAATATTTCGATGAAATTATTTTTGACGGTATAGAATAACAAACGATTTGATTTTTTGTTAGATTTTAAGGAAGATTATATCAGTGAAGAACGATTTTTTTGAAATTAAATTCGATAAAAAAACGGGCGGGATATATTCGTTGAAACTTTGCGGAGATAAAAACGACGCAGAGTTTATAAAGGAAGGGAAAAGACTTGCCGAACTCAAATGCGGTCTTTATTCTTATTCCGACGAGTTTTTTAAGTTCGGCGTCGAAGAAACCGAAGAGAAAGACGAGAGCGCTACCGCGAAA
>CADBSX010000104.1 GCA_902797515.1 uncultured Eubacteriales bacterium
GGGCATTTGTTTTATCGGATACATATTTTATAAAGGAGTAATATATAATGAAAACGTTGAGAGAGGCGAAAGTCGGCGAAAACCTGAAAGTCGTAAAGGTTTCGGGCGAAGGCGCGGTAAAACGCAGAATAATGGATATGGGAATAACGAAAGGCGTTGAAATTTACGTCAGAAAAGTCGCACCGCTCGGCGATCCCGTCGAGATCACCGTAAGGGGATACGAACTGTCCATAAGAAAAGCGGACGGCGAGATGATCGAAGTCGAATAAGAACGGAAAGTAAAAATTTTGTTCTACGGTTAGCCTTTGCTTACCGAAACGATATTATAAAAGGAGACAAATATGAAAGAAAATCAGGAAACGGCGGGCGCGATTGCGGAAAAGAAAATACGCATTGCGCTTGCGGGCAATCCGAACAGCGGGAAAACGACGCTTTTCAACGCGCTGACGGGATCTAATCAGTTCGTCGGGAACTGGCCGGGAGTTACGGTAGAAAAGAAAGAGGGAAAACTCAAAAGGCACGACGACGTCGTCGTTACCGACCTTCCCGGAATTTATTCTCTTTCGCCCTACACTCTCGAAGAGGTGGTCGCGAGGAATTATCTTATAGGCGAAAGACCGGACGCGATACTCAATATCGTGGACGCGACAAACCTTGAAAGAAACCTGTATCTGACCACTCAACTTACCGAACTCGGTATTCCCGTAGTTATCGCGCTCAATATGATGGATCTTATCAGAAAGAACGGCGATAAAATAGACGTGGAAAGATTGTCTGAGCAGTTAGGATGCAGGATAGTCGAGATATCCGCGCTCAAAGGCGACGGAGTGATCGCGGCGGCGGAAGAGGCGATAAAGGCGGCGAAAGCGACGAAAACCGTACCTATGCACACGTTTTCAGGCGTTGTCGAACACGCTCTCGCGCATATCGAAGAGGCGGTCGTTCACGGACTTCCCGAAGAACAGCAGAGATGGTACGCGATAAAGGTTTTCGAGAGAGACGAAAAAGTAATAGAGCAACTCAAAATACCGCCCGAAACGCTCGAACATATCGAAAAGGATATAGCGGCGGCGGAAAAGGAACTCGACGACGACGCGGAAAGCATCATAACGAACGAGAGATACGTTTACATAGCGGAAATACTCAAAGGCTCGTATAAGAAGAAAGAGGCGGGCAAACTCTCGACTTCCGACAAAATAGACAGAATCGTCACCAACCGTTGGCTTGCTCTTCCGATATTCGCGGTGATAATGTTCCTCGTTTATTTCATATCGGTAACCACGGTAGGAACGTGGGCGACCGATTGGGCTAACGACGGCGTGTTCGGGGACGGCTGGTACTTCCTCGGAATAGGCTGGAAAGAGCAGGAAAGGCGCGAAGAGGAATTCGGCGACGCGCAGACGATAGTCGAAGGCTATATGTCTTACGCGGCGGAGCAGGGATACGATACCGAAGAACTCGAAGGCAAACTCGATACCGAAAGCGAAGAGTTTGACGCGGACGAAGCGAAAACCGCTCTTACGGCGTTCGTCGCCGATATGAAGGCGGATACGGAAAAATACGGAAAGGCTGTTTACGAAGTCACCGACGAAGAGACGATGGTGACGGAAGAGACGGAGGCGGAAATAGCCGACCTCGAAGACGCGATAGCGATCTACGCGGATAAATGGGAATTCGAGAGCCCCGATCCGTACGCTCACGGACTGTATATTCCCGGTATTCCCGTGCTTTTGGAGAAACTTCTCGACGCTATAAACTGCAACGAGATAGTAAAGGGCGTTATTCTGGACGGCATAGTCGCGGGCGTCGGCGCGGTGCTCGGATTCGTTCCGCAGATATTCGTACTGTTTATATTCCTCGCGTTTTTGGAGGCGTGCGGATATATGGCGAGGATCGCGTTCGTGCTCGACAGGATATTCAGAAAATTCGGTTTATCCGGTAAGTCCTTTATACCTATGCTTATAGGTTCGGGCTGCGGCATCCCCGGAATAATGGCGTCGAGAACGATAGAAAACGAACGCGACAGGCGTATGACCATAATGACAACCACGTTTATCCCGTGCGGAGCGAAACTTCCGTTTATAGCGATGATCGCGGGGCTCGTCTTTAAAGGCGCGTGGTGGGTGGCGCCGTCCGCGTACTTCCTCGGAATGTTCGCGATAATAACTTCCGGAATAATGCTCAAAAAGTTCAAAATGTTCGCGGGAGAGCCCGCGCCGTTCGTAATGGAACTTCCCGCATATCACCTTCCGACGGTCGGAAACGTACTTCGCAGTATGTGGGAAAGAGGTTGGTCGTTCATAAAGAAAGCGGGAACGATAATACTTCTTTCGACGATAGTCATATGGTTCCTGTCCTTCTGCGGCTGGGCGCCCGACGGATTCAAATATCTCGCGGAAGAAGAGATGGAATACAGCATACTCGCCAAAATAGGCACGGCGCTTTCGTGGATATTCGCGCCTCTCGGTTTCAACACGTGGCAGGCGACGGTCGCTTCGATAACGGGCATAGTCGCGAAAGAGAATATCGTCGGAACTATGGGAATAGTTTACGGAGATTCCGCGGCGATAGCGGGCGCGTTCACGGCGGTTACCGGTTATTCGTTCATGATATTCAACCTTCTCTGCGCTCCTTGCTTTGCGGCTATCGGCGCGATAAAGAGAGAAATGAACAACAGGAAGTGGACTTGGTTCGCGATAGGTTATCAGTGCGGTTTCGCTTACGCGATGTCGTTTATCTTCAACGTGCTCGGAAGCCTGTTCGCGGGAACTCTTTTCGGCGGCGCGTTCGGAAACGTCGTCGGCGGAGTGTTCGCCCTGATCATAGGACTTGCGGTTCTCGCGGGATTTATATATCTTCTCGTCAGACCGTATAAAGAAGCGACCAAACTCACCGAGGACGTAAAAGTAAAATAATCGCGTATATTTTTTCCCGCCGCCCGCGCCGCGGGCGGCGGGGGAAAAGAGAGAAAGAAAAAAGAGGTGGTAAAAGTGTTTGAATTTATTGCGGAAAATATAGGAACGATAGCAGTCGTCGCAGTACTTATCGCAATAGTCGCGGCTATTACCGTTCCTATGATAATCAACAAGAAAAAGGGCAGGCGCGTCTGTTCGGGCGGTTGCGCGGGATGCGCGGGCTGTTCGATGTCGGGATGCTGCCGTCCCGTTCGGAAAAAGAAAAAACCATAATTTTTATAAATACTTTTCAGAAAAAACCATAATTTCTATAAATACCTTAAAAATGCGAAAACGCGGCGGAAAAATTTCCGCCGCGTTTTCTCATACCAGACAAGAATAATACGAACCCGCCGCAAAA
>CADBSX010000105.1 GCA_902797515.1 uncultured Eubacteriales bacterium
GTAAGCAAAACGGCGTCTTTATATAACCGCTCGTTGAATTTCTTTTTCATCGAAAGAGCCTCTTTTATAGGCACGGAAACTATCTCGCCGCGCGAAAGTCCGACGACTGTGTCGGCGTTTCCCGAAAGCACGTTCTTCACCGTCTGTATGCCGAATTCGCAGGCTAAAAATCTGTCGAAATACGTAGGCGAGCCGCCGCGCTGAATAAAGCCGAGCCTCGTCTGGCGAGGTTTTATTCCCGAAAGTTTTTCAAACTCTTCGCAAAGAGTTTCCATCCTTCCCGCGCCTTCCGCGACCACCACGAGGTTGGATTTTTTGCCTTTGTCCGCGCTTTCCGCTATGTTTTTCGCTATTTTATTCATATCGAACGGAATTTCGGGAACGAGTATGTATTCCGCGCCGCCCGTTATTCCCGCGTGAAGGGCTATATCCCCGCAGGACCTTCCCATCACTTCCACGAAAGTAACTTTATTGTGAGACTGCATCGTGTCCCTCAAATTGTTTATCGCGCCTATAACGGTATTGACCGCCGTGTCGAAACCGAGCGTTTTTTCGGTGTAGGCGAGGTCGTTGTCGATAGTCCCGGGAATGCCGTAAACCTTTATCCCCGTATCTTCGGCGAGGGCGAGCGCGCCCGAAAAAGAGCCGTCGCCGCCTATAACGACGAGGTCCTCTACGCCTTTCGCCCGTAAATTTTCAGCCGCCTTTACGCGGTACTTTTTTTCGAGGAATTTTTCGCACCTGTCGGTCTGTAAAAAAGTTCCGCCTTCCCTTATGATATTAGATACCGAAAAGCGGCGGAGTTCCGCGCAATCGTCGTCTAAAATGCCCTGATAGCCCCTGTAAAAGCCTACGACTTCCGCGCCGCAGGAAAGGGCGTATCTCACGACCGCCCTTATGCAGGCGTTCATGCCGGGGGCGTCGCCCCCGCTCGTTATAATTCCTATTTTCATATTGTTCCCGATTATAAAAATCTCCCGAAAACCGCCTTTCGGCGGTTTTCGGGAGAAAAGATCATCTCTGCACTCTGCCCGACGCGTCGCCGCCCGCGAGATTCATGACTTCCGCGACCGATACGCAGTTGTAGTCGCCCTCTATCGAGTGTTTGAGACACGACGCCGCTACCGCGAATTCTATCGCCTTTTGCGGCTCGAAACCGCTTACGAGCGAATAGATGAGCCCGCCGCCGAAACTGTCGCCGCCGCCCACTCTGTCAACTATTCTCACCGCATATTTCTTACTGAAATACGCGTTTCCGTCAATGTAAAGCATTCCCGACCAGTTGTTGTCGCTCGCGGAAAGGCTTTCGCGAAGAGTTATCGCCACGCCTTTAAAGCCGAACCTTTCGGTGAGTTTCTTCGCGACGGAAATATATCCCTCGCGGTCGAGTTTGCCGCCGTATATGTCGGTATTGTCCGCCTCTATCCCGAAAACGTCTTTCGCGTCCTCTTCGTTCGCTATGCAGTAATCCACGTATCCGCAGAGTTCGCCCATTACCGCGCCCGCCTTTTCTTTCGTCCAGAGTTTCTTTCTGAAATTGAGGTCGCACGAAACGGTTATATTCCTCTTTTTAGCCTCTTTGAGCGCTTTAAGGCATATCTTCGCGACGTCGTCCGAAAGCGCGGGAGTGATGCCCGTGAAGTGGAACCAAGAAACGCCTTTGAATATCGAATTCCAATTGAAATCGGAAACCTTCGCGGTCGCGATAGCCGAGCCCGCTCTGTCGTAGATCACCTTGCTCGGTCTTTGACTCGCTCCCTTTTCGCAGTAGTAAACGCCGACTCTGTCGCCGCCGCGGACTATAAGAGAGGTATCGACTCCGAATTTACGCAGACTGTTCACCGCCGCCTGCCCTATCTCGTGCGCGGGGAGTTTGGTTACGAACGCGGCGTCTAAACCGTAGTTTGCGAGCGAGACCGCGACGTTCGCTTCCGCGCCGCCGAAAGTCGCCTGATACTTTTCCGCCTGAACGAATCTCAAATACTGTTCGGGCGCGAGCCTCAACATAAGTTCTCCGAAAGTTATTACTTTTGCCATTTTTCCAAAGCCTCCTTTACGAATCCGCTGCCGCCTACGGCGTATATTTTATCCCAAGCCAGATATTCGTCTATATTGCTCTCGTCTATCCCGCCCGTCGGAATAAACTTTATCTGCGGGAAAGGACCGGACAAAGCCTTCATGGCTTTGAGTCCCCCGTAAACGTTCGCGGGGAAGAATTTTACGACCGTTATCCCGAGCGACAGCGCCTGCATTATTTCCGTCGGCGTGACGCATCCGGGGAAATACGGAAGTCCTTTCCCCCTGCAAATTTCCGCGACCTCGACCGAAAGCCCGGGGGAAACGATGAACTTCGCCCCCGCCGCTATCGCCTCTTTCGCCTGTTCGGCGTTTATTACCGTTCCCGCGCCGATATTCATATCGGGGAAATTTTTCACAGCGTACTCTATCGCCTCTTTGGCGCAAGCCGTTCTGAAAGTTATCTCCGCGCGAAATATCCCGATATTTTTGAGAGCGCGCATTATTTTGTCCGTTTCGCCGAGTTCTTTTATGACCACGACGGGAATTTTCTTGTCCATTTGTCTGCTCCTTTTCCTTTATCAGATATATTTTAGCAGTATCGAATAAAAAAGTCAAGTGTTACCCTAATTTGAAAGATGTGATTTTTAATATAAAATATGCTATAAAAAAGAAAACGCGGCAAAGCCGCGTTTTCTCCGTTTTTTGATCAATCTGCCAAAATAAGATGACCTGTGACTATCATATAGATAAGGTCAATGACTCCGAGGAACCAACCCCAACCGATAAGCAAGAAACAAACGAACACAATAATGTGAACGAGACTCTTGGTACGGAGCATTACGGAAAGTCTTATAAGAAGTTCCATGATCCATCCCACTACGGGAAGGATAAGAAGAATAACTTTGAGTAACGTCGATTGTTTGTTAAACCACTTGTCGAATGCCATAATTTTTCTCCTTTTCTTTTTTTTGTAAGAATGCCTTACACAAGAAATTATATCACATTATTTTTAAAAAAACAACTCAATATAATAATGTTTTCGATAAA